>NZ_JACASN010000007.1:0-132614 GCF_013390985.1 Acinetobacter sp. Swhac1
AAATACAAAATAATTCGGTAATATGATCCATTGAAAAGCCTTGTTTTATAACATTTTGTCTTGAGAACCAATATGTTACAAATACAGGGCTTTTTTTCTACTCTTTTTTTATATCGAACTCAGGTTATCTAACTTCATTTGCATGAGCAAATCAAAGTTATGTAAGCGTTTTTCTGTGTCATAGATGTCACAGGTAAAAATAAACTCATCGACATCATACTTCGCCAATAAGTTTTCCAATCCTGCTTTGACAGTCGCCTTTGAGCCAATTTGCGCCATGGCATAAAAACTATCAACTGACATTTTTTCTGCAGGTGACCATAAGCCATCCATACTTTCGACTGGAGCTTTGAGTTTTAGGCTTTGTCCACGCATTAAACCTAAAACACGCTGATAGGCACTAGTCGCCAAAAATTCTGCTTCTTGGTCGGTATCTGCAACCACTGTTGGCACACCCATAGACACATAAGGCCGCTCTAAATATTCTGAAGGCTCAAAATTGTCACGATATAACTGAATGGCTTGAGCAAGCATACGCGGGGCGAAGTGTGAGGCAAATGAGTAGGGTAGTCCTAATTTTGCAGCAAGTTGTGCGCTAAATAAACTTGAACCAAGCAACCATACAGGAACGTGTGTCCCTTGTCCTGGCGTAGCAACAATACGTTGTTGTGGTTCAGCATCTTTAAAGTAATGCAAAATTTCTAAAACATCTTGCGGAAATTGATCTTCAGTTTCCTGTCGCCCACGACGCAGCGCACGCATGGTCACTTGATCTGTGCCTGGTGCGCGACCTAAACCGAGTTCAATACGGTTAGGATATAAAGTCGCTAAAGTTCCAAACTGTTCAGCGACCACTAACGGTGCGTGGTTGGGGAGCATAATACCGCCAGAACCGAGTTTAATTTTTTGCGTATTTGCTAATAAATAACCCAAAAGAACTGCGGTTGCTGAGCTGGCAATGCCATCCATATTATGATGTTCCGCCAACCACAAACGGTCATAGCCGAGTTGTTCTGCGTGTCGTGCTAATTCAAGTGCATGATGCAGTGAAAACTGTACTGATTGATCATCACGTACAGGTGCGAGTTCAAGAATGGCAAATTTTGTATCTTGCAGGGAACGCATCATTTATTCCAGCTTGATTAAAGAGAGTTTTATCATACGATGCTGCACTGATTTTGTATATCGAAAATTTTCGATATATGGGCGAGTCATGAGATATTGCCATTTAACAACGCGCGACATTCATCCAAAAAGCACGCTTTATAAAAAAACATTTATCCAAGCAAGTAGTCAGCAAACAAAAAGCACCCGAAGGTGCTGAAGAAGTTAGAAGTATCGTGAGAAATTAACGACGTTTACCATTTTTATAGTGACCTAAATGTAAGCCATTGTCTTTGCGGTAACGGTCATTATAACGGTAGTCATTGTAGCGATAGCCACGGCTATCATAGCGGCGGTCATAACGATCATCGTAGCGTTTGTTGTCATAGCGGTCATCTCGACGGTCTTCGCTAACTTTTTGACCTAATACTGCACCACCTGCAGAACCGAGTCCTGCACCGACATAGCCACCATTGTTGCCTGCCATATTGCGACCAACGCTATATCCACCTGCACCGCCCAAGGCAGCACCAATCATGGCACCGTTACGGTCACGTTTATTGGCAGAAGCTGCAGCACCGCCCGCACCACCAATGGCTGAACCAATCATCGCGCCTGTTTGTCCACCCATTTGTTGACCAATTGCTGCTCCGACAGCACCACCCAAGGCAGAACTTACGGCAACACGTGTATCGTTTGCATGCGCAGTACTCATAAGCAAGGCAGAACTTGCGATAACGCTACCCAATAAAATACGATTAAGTTTCATGCGGATGCTCCAAATATTGATTAATATGTTTTGTAATGAAGATATAGAAACAGATGGCAAAGATCGTGAAGGGCAATGAGGTAAATCTGCAAAGTTTGGTAAAGACTTTGTAATTGCACTGCTAAATTTCTTCATATTGATTATGGTCGTTTTTTTGAACTGATATATGAAGAAAAATTAATCCTATAAAAAAGCATCAAACCTGTGTTGATGCTTTTTTACTGCTCTATGCCTATCGTTCAAGATTAACGACGGTTGCGTTTTTTCTTCCATTTACGTTCTTGATAGCGGTCATATTCTTTATCTTTCGAGATTTTATTGCCGAGTGCTGCACCACCTGCTGCACCTAAAGCTGAACCAATATAACCACCATTGGTACCGCCCATATTTTTACCTACGGTATAACCCGCACCACCACCCAAAGCACCACCAATTGCAGATTCAGTACGATGACGCTTATCACTCGCCAGGCTGCACCACCAGCACCGCCTAAGGCAGCGCCTAGTGTTGCACCCGTAGTACCACCCATATTTTTACCAATAGCTGTACCTGCAACACTGCCTAAAGCACTGGCTGCGGCAACGCGCGTAGTATTGTCTGCATAAACGTTGGCACTGAGCATTGAAGCTGTGGCTAAAGCTGCTGTCATTAACATTGCATTAAGTTTCATGTTGAACTCCATGTCCATTTACAGGACTTATTTATGATCAATTTTGATGGGCTCAATTTAACAAAGCGCCGCTTTTAAAATGTGGAGAGTGCAGACGAGATTGGTGTTCTTTGGTGTGGGCTTTGTATGAGTTTGATTAAAACTGCTAAAAAAATGTCCAAATGCGGATGCTAATTGCGGTACTTGGTGAGTTGTACATTCACCGCAATGCACAGCATCATTAAGCAGAAATACTGCTAGAACATCTGCAGATAGGCATTTCAAACATCGTACAGACTTAATAATGATGTTATTTGGGTGGTAGAATCGGTAAACTATGCGCAATTTTTTATTTCGCTGTGCTGCGTGTTGCATGTAACAGCCTTTGCATTGAGATTTTTTAAACAATGAAAGAATCGTTACGTTTACGATTAGATCAGCTTTCTGACCGCCATGAAGAATTGACTGCTTTGTTGGCAGATGTTGAAGTGATTTCAGATAACAAGCGTTTTCGTCAATTATCACGTGAACACAGTGATTTAGACGAAATTACGGCAGTGTGGTCACAATACACACAAGCCGAAGCCGATATTGAAACAGCCGAAGCAATGTTGTCTGATCCTGACTTTAAGGAAATGGCGCAAGAAGAAATTAAAGACAATAAAGCGCTGATTCAGCAACTTGAAGCTGACTTAAATATTTTAATGATTCCAAAAGACCCGAATGATGCCAACTCGGCTTATTTGGAGATTCGCGCAGGGACAGGTGGCGATGAAGCCGCGATTTTCTCGGGTGACTTATTCCGCATGTATAGCAAATATGCCGAAAGTCAGGGCTGGAGAATCGAAATTTTATCTGAAAATGAAGGTGAACACGGCGGATATAAAGAAGTCATTTGCTTGGTGAATGGCGAAGGCGTGTATGGCCGTTTGAAGTTTGAAAGTGGTGCGCATCGTGTGCAACGTGTTCCTGCGACTGAATCGCAAGGTCGTGTGCATACATCAGCGTGTACTGTGGCAATTTTACCTGAAGTAGATGTAGACACCACGGTAGATATTAACCCTGCCGATTTGCGTATCGATACCTATCGTGCTTCGGGTGCGGGTGGTCAGCACGTTAACAAAACCGACTCTGCCGTGCGTATAACCCACATTCCGACGGGTACTGTGGTGGAATGTCAGGAAGAGCGTTCACAGCATAAAAACAAAGCGAAAGCGATGGCGTTGTTGGCATCACGTTTGGAAAATGCCAAACGTGCTGCAGCAGATGCAGCAACTTCAGAAATGCGTCGTGATTTGGTGGGTTCGGGTGACCGTTCTGAGCGTATTCGTACCTATAACTATCCGCAAGGACGTATGACAGATCATCGTATTAACCTGACTTTATATAAGTTGGATGCGGTGATGGAAGGTGATTTAACTGAACTACTAGATAGTCTGCATCGTGAATATCAGGCAGATCAGTTGGCGATGCTTGCTCAGCAAAACGGTGGTTAATGAATATTGCACAAGCCTTGGCGCTACGTGGTGAAGTCGATAGCTATGAGCGTCAAGAAAATATTTGGTTGTTAGAGCATTTTTTAGGACTCAGTGCGCTTGAATTAAAATATCGTGCAGATCAGGAATTGAGTGCCGCGCAAGAGCAGATGTATGTGCAGGCTTTGGCACGTATAGCAGCAGGCGAGCCTTTGGCGTATATCACAGGTTCACAGCCATTTTGGACACTGGATTTAAAAGTCACGCACGATACTTTGGTGCCACGTCCTGATACCGAGGTTTTGGTCGAAACTGTGTTGGCTTTGTCATTACAACGTGATGCTGTAATTGTCGATTTAGGCACAGGTACAGGGGCGATTGCTTTGGCTTTAGCATCTGAACGTCCAGATTGGCAGGTAACCGCAACCGATATTTACCTGCCAACACTTGCAGTTGCTCAAGAAAATGCAAGCAAGCATGCTTTAAATCAGGTGCAATTTGCCTGTGGTGCATGGTTTGAGGCATTGGGTTCAGCAGCCGAGCCACGTTTTGATTTAATTGTATCTAATCCGCCGTATATAGATGCTAATGATGCACACATGTCTGCTTTGGCAGCAGAGCCTGAACGTGCATTGGTGGCAGCAGATCAGGGTTTGGCAGATATTCTGCAGATTATTTCGCAGGGTAAGCACTGGCTGAAAGCAAATGGATGGATTGCACTAGAGCATGGCTATGACCAAGCTTTAGCAGTGCAAGCGATTTTTGCAGAACACGGTTTTTCTGACATTCGTACAGTCAAAGATTATGCAGGCAATGATCGGGTGACTTTAGCACAATGGCTTGCTGGCTGATGTGTTATATCAGTTAAAAATCTTGTGAGATCTATTTATCAGCTTGCAAACATAGACGAATGATTAGCAAAGTTTAAGTGCAAGACCAATTTATGAGCCTCAACTCAACTGATGTCAGCTTAGGTTGCCTTTCACTGCCAAAATTGCAGGTGGCAGTTCTTCGCCAAGTGAACTCAGCATTTCCCGTTCAATTAATCGCACCATGGAGTTGAGCGGTAAATCATTGTCTTGCAGGCCAAAAGGTTCTTCAAGTTGTTCGCTGAGAGCATCTAAACCTAAGAATAAATAGGCAATTAAACCCACCAAAATTGGTGTCCAGATTCCTAAACTTGCTTCTAAACTAAAAGGCAGAATAAAGCAGAAGCAATACACAGTGCGGTGCAACAAGACTGAATAAGAAAAAGGCAAGGGTGTGCTGAGAATTCGATCGCAACCTGCTTGCACATTACCCAATTCAACAATATGTTGATTCAAGCCTTGATAAATAATATCGGAAATTTCACCTGTTTTCAGTGCGCTGACTAACTCTTTTTGAATGCTTTCTAAAATAAACTGTGCGGCATTAATATGCGGAAATAATGCTTCATAATCTGCAGATGTGAGGTTGACTTTGTTTTGATAAAAATCGATAGGTTGGTTTTGATTGCGTAAACGGTTACGCAATAAATTACTAAACAACATGACCCGATACATCAAGACCCGACGCTGTTGATCTGGCAGTACGTATGAGTCACGTGAAATATGCCGTGATGTTGCAATTAACGTCCCCCACAATTTTCGACCTTCCCACCAACGTTCATAACTGGCGTTATTTCTAAAACTGAGGAAAATAGACAAAATAATACCGAAAATGGTAAAGCCAATGGCTGGTACGCTCGGCACTTGAAAAAAGTGGTGAGAAGACAAATACACTAAGACCGTAGAAAGGAAGACCACAATTGCAAGTGCAGGTAAGACCGTGGGTAAAATTGTCCCATACCATGCAAACAGTAGGGTAAAACTGTTGTTTTTATTGCGAATAATCATCTTGATGCATCCTTGAAGCTGTCCTTAGTGTTTCATAGACAAACAACGCTTGGCAAGATGATAGCTAGCTTTTGATTCAAAAAGCAGCAAGCGGCTTAAAGTCAATTTTTCTTATTTATTATTGCAACAGCCAATAAAAAAGTGATGCCATGAAGACATCACTTTTTAAATACTTTCAGCAAATGAATACCCGAAGTTTTAGTTTACATCGGGTAATCTTGCAAACAGTCAGGAATTTCAACTTGTGCCAAACTGTCTGTTTCTAAAGCCAAACATAGCGCAACAATTTTAGCGGTATCGCACAGGTGTTCATCTTTGAGAGCCAAACCCGCTTGCAAAGATTGTAAATCTTCTTGGCAAATATCTAGGGCTTGCGCTGCTTCAAGTGCATCTTCACGTTTGAAAAACGCAGACATGACATTACGTAACTGCTCTTCTGAGGTATTTAGAATACTTTGATTGAGTAATTCATCTAATTGGTCAGAAGCTTGGTTGAGGGAGTGAGAGAAATTTTGAACTAGATTGTGTTCAAGTACATCCATCATCTTAAGCATGGGGAAACCTCCAAAGATGCTCGTACATTTAATATTACAGGGGGAGTATGACAGCCGAATTGCATAAAATTTATGCTTTAAATTGATTGAAAAGTAAACTAAATTTAATACTTTGACAATGCTGTGCCGATGAACGACCAGTTCACTGCTAAACCTTGAAATCACAGCTTTGAGTTTTCTTTTATAATTAAGTTGTTTGTAAAATATACAAGATAGTGGCTGAGTAGTAGGTGATAAGTCACGCAATTATGAGCGTTCAGTTATGTGCTTTCAGTATATTGTCGATATGCCCCAGGATTGACCCCTGTCCATTTTTTAAAGGCACGATGAAAAGCACTAGGATCATGGAAATTTAATTGATCGCTAATCTCTTGAAGTGATTGTTGGGTTTTGCTCAACAATTCGATTGCCGTATCTCGACGGATTTCATTTTTTAATTGCTGATAGCTAGTGCCTTCCTGCTTTAAACGCCGTTGGAACGTCGCTTCAGACATATTGAAATGCTGGGTTAATTCGTTCAGCTCTAACCATTCACTCGGCGGCAATCGCATTAATTGTTTACGAATTTTATGACTCAGCGCATGTGGGTTTTTATAACGCACTAAAAGATTAAAAGGCGTTTGTTTTAAAAAGCGTTTCCAGCTTTTTTTATCCTGCTTGATGTTTAAATCAAGATGTTTTGCCTCAAAATAAATCTTATGCGTTGTACACGCATATTCAATTTGGTCACAGAAACGGACACGATAATCAGCATCATCCTGCGGAGCAGCACATTTGAGTTGCATGTTTAAAATAGCGATACGTTGTCCTGTCAGCCAGCACATCAAGCCATGAATCAGCATTAAATAAGTGGCATAACTAAACATCGGTTTCACTTGATCTTTATCGTGAATGGTTAAGATTGCATATTCACCATCTACGTTTAATTCACCTGAAAAATCATCCAGTATTAAATTAAAGAAATTTAAAATGTCCTGTAATGCGGCCTTTAAATGCTCTGCTTGGTACACCCATTTAGACAAGAGTTGATAACTGCCACGACGCATAGCATGGCTGTCCATGCCAAAAAATTCATCGTTCATGGCATCTGCCAGTGCAATCCACAATTGACCATATTGCAGAATTGACACCCTCGCTTTGTTGGAATGTAACAGCTCTGCAGGAATACCCGCCGTCTGCAAAATCGCATGCGTATCCATACCGCGTTGCTGTGCAGTATGCAAAGCTTCATGGACTAAAGCAATTGAAATTGTACCTTTGCTGTAAGTGAGCTGAGTTGCATTCATGGGATGGCGTGGTATTCCATTTACAAGTTGAGTGTTCAAATACATCATAGTCGATGCAGGGTTTGGTAATTGTACTCTAGCTTGAGTGTGATTAATCTGTTTCTTAAGTTGTATCAACCTGAAAATTTATAAGGAAAATAAAATGAAAATTCAAGGAAAAGTCTGTGTGGTCACGGGTGGTGCATCGGGTTTAGGCGCTGCGACTGCACAACATTTAGTTGCGCAAGGTGCAAAAGTTATTTTGGTTGATATGAATCAAGAACTTGGGCAGCAGCTTCAACAGCAATTGGGCGAAAATGCAGACTTCGTAGCTGTAGACGTGACCGATGAAAACCAAGTACAGCAGCTTTTTAACCATATTGAGCAAAAATACGGACAGTTAAATGGTTTGGTGAATTGTGCAGGCATCGCACCGTCTGCCAAAGTCTTGGGACGTGATGGTTTGCATGATTTGGCGATGTTCCAAAAAGTGCTGAATATTAATGTCACGGGCAGTTTTAATATGATTCGTTTTGCGGCACAACTGATGGTGAAATATGACTTAGCCGCCAATGAAGAAGAACGTGGCGTGATTGTGAATACTGCTTCGGTTGCAGCATTTGATGGGCAGATTGGACAAAGTGCGTATTCTGCATCGAAAGGTGCAATTGTGGGGATGACGCTGCCTTTGGCACGTGAATTGGCACGTGAAGCCATTCGGGTGATGACGATTGCCCCTGGTATTATGGAAACCCCGATGCTGAAAGCATTTCCACAGCATGTGCAAGATGCTTTAGGGCAAATGGTGCCATTTCCACCACGTTTGGCAAAGCCTGAAGAATTTGCGCAATTGGTGGGTCATATTTTTGAAAATGGTTATTTAAACGGTGAAGTGATTCGTTTGGATGGCGCAATTCGTATGCAACCGAAATAAGTTATGACGATGCTATCTCCATAAAATAGCCTAAGCAAAAATTCAAGTATTGAAAAACTGGATACTAAAAAATCGTTGCAATACAGCACAAGGATGTTGCGCGCATTTCTGACAAAAACAACATCTACCATATACACAGAGGGTCACCATGATTTTAAGCCATGAACAAAAAATGATTCAGGATATGCTGCGCAGTTATGCACAGGAAAAGCTTAAGCCAACTGCAGCAGCACGTGATAAAACTGCTGAATTCCCTGCAAAGGAGTTAAAGGAACTAGGTGAGCTAGGTGCTTTGGGCATGACCGTTGCAGAAGAATGGGGCGGTGCAGGTTTAGATTATGTATCTCTCGTTTTAGCCTTAGAAGAAATTGCTGCGGGTGATGGTGCAGTTTCAACGATTGTGAGTGTGCAAAACTCATTGCCATGCGGAATTACACAACGCTACGGCACAGAGGCGCAAAAACAAAAATATTTAACTAAACTGGCAACAGGCGAATGGTTAGGCTGCTTTTGTTTAACTGAACCACAAGTCGGCTCTGATGCCAGCGCGATTGAATGTAAAGCTGAAAAAGATGGCGAGGATTGGGTTTTAAATGGCACCAAGCAGTTTATCACCACAGGCAAATATGCAGATGTTGCTTTAGTTTTTGCTGTAACGGACAAAACTGCGGGTAAAAAAGGCATTTCCTGCTTTTTAGTCCCGACGAACACACCAGGTTATATCGTGGCACGTTTAGAAGACAAAATGGGACAGCACTGTTCCGATACCGCCACCATCGTGTTGGAAAACTGCCGTATTCCTGCAGAAAACCTATTGGGGCAAGAAGGTGAAGGCTACAAAATTGCACTCTCTAATTTAGAGTCGGGGCGTATTGGTATTGCCGCGCAATCGGTGGGTATGGCGCGAGCAGCTTTAGATGCAGCCGTGGACTATGCCAATGAGCGTAAAGCTTTTGGAGTTGAAATTGTGCAACATCAGGCAGTCGCGTTTCGCTTGGCAGATATGGCAACACAGATTGAAGCTGCACGACAGCTTATTCTACATGCCGCAAGCCTCAAAGATGCAGGCTTACCGTGTTTAAAAGAAGCATCTATGGCCAAGCTTTTTGCTTCAACCATGGCAGAGCGTGTGTGTTCAGATGCGATTCAAATACATGGGGGCTATGGCTATGTATCTGATTTCCCAGTTGAACGTATTTACCGCGATGTGCGCGTTAGCCAAATTTATGAAGGTGCATCCGATATTCAGCGTTTGGTGATTGCACGTGAAGTGACTAAGCGTTAAAGCTGAGTATCTAAAACTTTAGTCGGTGTCCAAAGCTTGCAAGGTTATTGCAGGATATGGAAATTGAGAAAATGTTCAAATCATGTTTAGCTAACTTGATTGAAAAATACGCGAAGATCATGTCGTGATTGCGTTGCATGATCGACTTCAACACAGCAAACCTAATTTAAATTTTAAAGAGCGATTCAATCCTAACTTGTAAAAACGGTTAAAACAATAACGCATATTGCTGCAAATGAATTGCAGTGTCATCAGTTTAAGACGGAGCTTAAAAGAATGAAAACTTTGCAAGATGCATATCAGGCTTTTGACCTAGAGCGGCTCATTCAAACCCAATTGGCAGGAACGCCAACGGCACTTAATGCCTATGAAGAATGTTGCGGACGCTATACGGGTACTCAACAAACTGCCTTAATTTGGGAAGGCAAACACGGTCAAACTGCATCGTGGACATTTGATCAACTGGCAGAAGCATCTGGAAAATTGGCAAATTATTTTACTCAACTGGGCTTAAAAGCAGGTGATTGTATTGCAGGATTATTGCCGCGTACGCCTGAATTGTTAATTACGGTTTTTGCCACATGGCGCATTGGGGCAGTGTATCAGCCTTTATTTACAGCCTTTGAATCTAAAGCGATTGAGCACCGTATTCAAACTGCAAAGGCGCAGCTCATTGTGACCAATACTGAGCAGCGTCCAAAACTAAATGCCTTGTCTAATGTGAAAATTTTAACTGTGGACGCAGCAAATCAAGCTCAAAACCATGATACAGATTTTTGGCAAGTTCTAAGCACTCAAGACACTTACTTTGAAACCGTGTATCGCAGTTTTGAAGATGATTTTCTGATGATGTTTACATCAGGCACTACGGGTTTAGCTAAATCTGTACCTGTGCCTTTAAAAGCCATTGTGGCATTTAAAGGTTATATGCAGCATGCAGTCGATTTAAGAGCAGAAGATTCATTTTGGAATTTAGCCGACCCTGGTTGGGCTTATGGCTTGTATTACGGTATTACAGGGCCACTGAGTTTGGGGCATAGCATTATTATGGATGAACGTCCATTTAGTGTTGATCATGCACTGGAAATTATCCGTAAATATCAGGTGAGTAATTTAACAGGTTCACCAACCGCATTTAGAATGTTCTTTGGTTTTAAAGAAAAGTTTGATGGTGATATTCAACGACATCTGCGTGTGGTTAGCAGTGCAGGCGAGCCGCTCACACCAGAAGTGATTCATTGGTTTAAGCATGATTTACAAGTCAATATTTATGATCAATATGGACAAACCGAATTGGGGATGGTGATTGCCAATCATCATGCACTGGAACATCAGAAAAAAGTAGGTTCTGCGGGTTATGCTATTCCCGGACATCGTTTCGCGGTTTTAAATGCACAGCATCAGGAAGTCGCTCACGGCGAAATTGGCACACTTGCACTGGATGAATCACAATCGCCTTTAATGTGGTTCAAAGGTTACGATGGGGATGACCGTAAATCATTTGTGGGACAGTATTATTTAACGGGTGATACGGTACGTTTAAATGAATTTGGTGGGATTGATTTTATTGGTCGTGCAGACGATGTCATTACAACTTCGGGTTATCGTGTCGGGCCTTTTGATGTAGAAAGTACTTTGCTTGAATGTGAGGAAGTGCTTGAATCCGCAGTAATTGGTAAGCCAGACCCAGAGCGTACAGAAGTGGTAAAAGCCTTTGTGGTGTTAAAAAATCAATATCAACCAAGCACTGCATTGCAGGAAAAGCTGCAACAGTATGTGCGTTCACGCTTATCGAAACATGCCTATCCTAAAGAAATTGAATTTGTCAGCAGTTTGCCTAAAACATCCAGTGGAAAAATTCAGCGTAATTTATTGAAGCAACAAGAAATTGCAAAACAAAATGCTTTTAAAAAAGTGAGCTAAATTCAGCCAATAGGCCCTGTTAATTATTGCGCCATAAGAAAAACGCCATTCATACAGATTGGCGTTTTTTTAAATCTGTATTCTTTATTTAAACCACCCGATTATGCAAGCACGAACTCAATCGATAGAAAATGTGTGCATCATATTGGTGATGTGATATTTTCAACTTTATGCTGACACAATGAACAAGGCTGCATGTACTTCGATTACGATAAAAGCATGTAGGCAGCGCAATACATATTGGGGGAGAACATCATGGTAACAGCTCATTTAAATTTCACGCAGCCGTCAAAGCGGATATTTACGAAGTCGATATGGATGGGCGCAGCTTTACTGTTGTGTGCCTCTGGCAGTTATGCACAAAACTGGAACCCAGCGCCAACTGCTGAAAGTACAGCCTATTCCAGCTATCCAGCAGCAAAAACGCCACAAAAAAATTATGCAGTCTTTGCCGAATACGCCAATTTTGAAGCAGATTTTGACAGTGGCGATACAGTAGAACTAGATGGTTTTGCTTTGGGTGTTTCCACCACGCCACATCGCTCAGGTTTTTATGGCAGATTGGAATTCTTAAAAAACAATGAATACGATTTGGATTATTATGAATTCAATATGGGCGGGAATTTAAACCTGATCAGCTATCATGGTTTTTATTTCAATACATACGCAGGTCTAGGTTATAGCGGCGCAAGTTCAAAGCTGCTTGCCAATGATGTCAATTTTGTCACTTTACCTGTGGGCGTAGAAGTCGGTTTGAACTTTGTTCCTGATTTCTCGATTTACGCCACTGCCGGTTATAAATGGTTATATGACAGCACCTCGAATACCACCTGTAAAGATGGGACAACCTCAGACAAAGTCGGGAATACGGCATGTTACTGGAATGGTGGAATTGCCTATTATAATGAATATATAGGCGATGCCGATGGCGTTACTTATAACGTAGGCATGCGGATGCACTTTTAAGCAAGTCGTTGCACATCTCCATCTGTTCAAATACGCAACAATTCAACCGCCGTCATGGCGGTTTGCTTTGAATACCCGTTATACTTGGCGTTTTGGTTTTGCAGAATAGGGCATTTTCTTGGAAAGCATATTCGATACTCAGTTGGAATTGAGCGATGCAGAAATGCATCTATATAGCCGACAAATTTTATTGGATGGCTGGGATATTGAAGCCCAAGAAAAATTAAAACTGGCCAACGTACTTGTTGTGGGGTGTGGCGGGATTGGCTGTTTAAGCGCAGAATTACTTGCACGTGCAGGCGTGGGAAAAATCACTCTGATTGATGCTGATGTGATTGAAACCAGTAATTTGCAACGACAAATCGCCTATACCCCCGCAGATTTAGGCTTTTATAAGGCCGAAATTCTCGCAAAAAGATTAATGCAAATTAATCCTTATATCGAGATTGTTTGTTTAACCACGCTGTTAGATGCGCAAAATGCAGGCACTTTAGTTGCCCAACAAGACCTAGTTTTAGATGGTTGTGATAATTTCAGTACCCGATATTTGGTCAATCAATATTGCCGACAATTGAATGTACCTTTACTCAGTGCCTCTGCCATTGGTTTTCAAGGGCAAATGTTTATGGTTGAAGGTGACTCTGCTTGCTATGAATGTCTGTTCCCGAAAGAACAACATGCCAATGAAAGTTTGCGCTGCGCTGACAGTGGCGTATTGGCAACCACTCCCAACGTCATGGCCAGTTTACAAGCGCATCATGCCTTATTGTACTTGGGTTTAGGCAACACCGCGCTGAAACAAAAGCTATTACTTTGGGATGGTTTAAGCATGAAACAACGCTTATTGTCGTTTGATCAAGACCACAACTGTCTAGTTTGTCAGGCAAGATAGCCTTTTTACTTGGCAATTTTTTGATAAACTCACACTACTTTAATATGACTCAGACATGATGAAAAATAATATCTGGTTAGATGGTTTACGTTCAGTTGCTCGCATGGGTGAAACTGCCGTAGTGGCAGCCAAAGCAGGCATTAAATATGCCACTGAAAAGCCAAGTAATGCCAAACTCATGCGCGAAACATTTGAATCTTTAGGTTCAACCTACATTAAACTTGGGCAGTTTATTGCCAGTACGCCGTCATTGTTCCCACGTGAATATGTAGAAGAATTTCAAGGTTGTTTAGACCAAACCCCAACTTTACCGTTTAGCTATGTGCAGCAAGTATTGGCATCTGAATTTGCAGGGCGCAATTTAGATGAAATATTTGCCTCAATAGATGAAAAGCCTCTAGCTTCAGCATCTATTGCACAAGTACACGCTGCAAAATTGGTGAGTGGCGAAGATGTGGTGATTAAAGTGCAAAAACCGGGTGTAGAAACTATTCTCTATACCGATTTAAACGTCTTGCACTGGGCGACTAAACTGCTCGAAAAAGCAGTACCTAAAGTCAAATTTGCGTCATTGGCCGATATTGTCGAAGAAATCAAAACTCGTATGGTGCGTGAAGTCGACTTTATTGAAGAAGCGCGTAACCTAGATGATTTTATTAATTATCTGAATTTGACCCAAAACAAAAAAGCCACTGCACCTAAGGTCTATCATCAATATTCCACCCGTCGCGTATTGACCATGCAGCGTTTGTATGGCGTACCTTTGACCGATTTTGACGTGGTGAAACAAGTATCTAACGACCCATCGCAAGTATTGATTACTGCCATGAATACATGGTTCGGTAGTTTGATGATGTGTAACAGTTTCCATGCCGATTTACACGCAGGCAACCTGATGTTGCTTGAAGATGGGCGTGTCGGCTTTATTGATTTTGGTATTGTCGGACAGCTAAATCCTGAAGTGTGGACTGCTTGTATGGCCTTTATGGATGCCTTGCAAAATACCAACTACACGCTTATGGCGGAAAATATGCTCAAAATGGGCATGACTGACACGCAAATTGATACTCAGGTTTTGGCAGCAGATTTAGAGCGTTTATTTAGTGGCGTATTGCTGGCTGATCCTCAAGAATTGCTGACTTCTAACCCTGCAGATTTAAATGACATCATGCTTGATATGGTTGCTGTGGGTGAGCGTCATGGGATTCGTTTCCCACGTGACTTTGCTTTACTGTTCAAGCAAATGTTGTACTTTGACCGTTTCATGCGCGTTTTAGCACCTTATACCGATATTTATGCCGATCAACGACTGCAGATGGTACAAAGTATTGATCCGAATTTGTTGTTAAAGCATTAATTATCCATATTGGGCGAATCAAGCCTTCTGGTTGCATATTTTAAAGCCACTGATCTTTTGTTTTATGAGTTCAGTGTGGCTTTAAAATACGGCAAATATCCCTTTCAATAGACAGAGATAGAAGGATTTAAAATGAAATATAGAGTGTGGTCATGGATGCAATTATCATTGAAGGCTTAAAGGTAGAAACAGTCGTCGGCTGTTTTGCATGGGAGCGTCAGATTCAACAACCGCTTATGTTGGATTTGATTATTGCCACCAATTTAAGCCAAGCTGCAGCTTCAGATGAGTTGCAAGACACGCTCAATTATGCAGAAATTTGCAGCATTTCAGCGCAAGTGATTCAGCAGGCTGCGCCCAAATTGATTGAGCATGCCGCACAATTGGTATTGGATGCACTTTTTACGACTTTTGCCGCCATTGAATCCATTACCATCACCATTCGCAAACCTGCCATTATTCCAGAAGCCAATTCTGTAGGAATTCGTCTTGAACGCCACCGAAACGATTTTTGCCCTCGCTCTGGCGAGTAACTGCGAAGCACCGCGTCAGTTTAAAAATGCCTATCAGCAAATTGCTGCATTGGGTGAAGTGCATTTTTCGCACATTTATCTGATTCCATGCCGTGATGGAATTGGTGCAGACTATTGGAATTCTGCTTGTTTGCTAAAAAGCCGTTTAAGCTTTGAGCATCTAAACGTCATCCTTAAGGAATTGGAAGTTGCAGCAGGGCGTGTGCGCCCATCGCATGACATTCCGCTGGATATTGATATTATTGCGTGGGGTGAAAATTTAGCTCAAATGCAATTCAATCCGAAAAAACTGCCACTGGCTTTAGATGTTAAAATTCCAATGTGGGATATTTGGCAAGATGAGGCTTTTGTGCATCCAGAGCATGACTACCCAATTGTGAGTTGTGAAGAATAAATCAGCCAATAAAAGGGGTAGATTCGTACTACACATCTTTAAATTTTGGCTGTGATCTGTGATCTGTGATCTCGTTTCGGTTAACATCACCGTGTCATATCTTTCTGATATATTTGTATGAAAAACCATCAAAAACAATATTTTTCTGTATTTATACGGCTTTGCACTTAAAAAATATCCACAAAATCTGCGGATAAATCTTGGGATAACTCAAAATCGGCTCTTTCTCTGTTATTTTTTGATCGTTTTAATCGAGATGTTTTCTATTCCAATGACATAAAAAAACGCCCACAATTGTGAGCGTTTAAGTGTTATCAATTCATTAAATATAATAACTGGTCTTGGTCATGAGCTTGGAAATCGCAGTCATGGTCAAACGTACAGGTACAGGCAAATCTACACCACCTGCTTTGAGCGCCGTATCGCGATGATGCAATTCATCTTCATTCATTTGGACTAGAATTTTACGTGAACGATCATCTTGTTCAGGCAATTGGCTAATATGATGTTCTAAATGCAAGCTGACTTGACGTTCAGTTTCTGCCACAAAACCCAAACTGTATTTATCGCCCGCAATACCTGCAATTGCACCCATCCCAAAAGACAAGCCATACCATACAGGATTAAGCAAACTGGTGTGACTGTCTAACTCTTTTAAGCGGTCTTCGCACCACGCCAAATGGTCTTGTTCTTCAATTGCAGCCTGTTCCATTTCACGACGTACATTGGGCAATTTCGCAGTTAAAGCCTGACCGTGATATAAGGCTTGTGCACAGACTTCACCACTATGGTTTACTCGCATTAAGCCTGCAACATGACGTGCTTCACTCACAGCCAATTTGGTTTCAACCGTATTGCCCGGGTTTTCACGTTGAGCCGAAGTTGTGCCAGGTACTAAACTACGTAAGGCTTGGTCAAATGAATGAATAAACTTGTCGATGCCTGTGTAATGACGCATGAAATTAATCCTCCAAAGAGTCCTGTGCAGTATCTAACATTGGCTTGAGCTTTAACAAGAGCCAAAAGGTGAAAACAGCACTTAAAACAGCCGTAATACTAAATAAAATTTTTAAATCAATTTTTAAAATGCTTAAAATTAAAATCGAAAAAATGGCAGATGACACCATAAATACCGCATTTAAAATATTGTTGGCTGCGACCACACGTGCGCGGTGCGAGCGAGGGGAATAGGCTTGCATCATGGCATATAAGGGTACAATGTAAAAACCGCCACTAATGCCGAGTAAAGTGATTGCGCACATGACATGATAATAACTCCAGTCTTGCTGAAAGACTTCGGCTAAGCCCAATAGCGCACCTGTTTTTTCTGGTACAAAAGCCAATGCGCCTGCCAAATAAAAAGCAAAGACGGTTAAACCGACTGCGCCAATAGGCACCATTTTAATATTGACCTCGGTACCGCCTATTTTACGGCAGAGCAAAGAACCTACGCCAATACCGACAGAAAAGAGTGTCAGTAATAAACTCACCACATTTTCAGAAGCATGCAAGTTTTGTTGAGTGAGCTGTGGAATTTGGGTTAAATACGTTGCCCCATAAAACCAATACCAAGAATTGCCCAATAATATTAGAAAAATCATCGGCAGGCTTTTGGCATATTTTAAAGTCTGGAAACTGGTGCGGAAAAAATTCCAGTCAATTTGAATGTCGGGTGCCGTGACGCGCTGCGTCAGCACAAAACGACTTGAGGCATAACCAATTAGTGCAATAATCACCACAGTTAAGCTAATCCAGACTAAATTGCCTGCAGATACCGAAATCACTGCACCGCCTAAAATCATCCCCAATAAAATTGCAATGGATGTACCTGACTGGAAAATTGCATTGCCCGACATCAGTTCATGCGGTTTGAGTACTTCAGGCAAAATGGCATATTTGATTGGGCCAAAAAAGGTCGATTGTGCGCCCATTAAAAATAAGGCAATCAGCAATAGCCACAAATTTCCTAAAATAAAACCAACGGTACCAATCAGCATGATGACAATTTCAAGCAGTTTGATGGCACGCACCAATTGGGCACGTTCATACTTGTCTGCTAATTGTCCTGCGGTGGCAGAAAAAATAAAATACGGCAAAATAAACAACAAGGCTGCTAAATTATTCAAGGTGCTGACATTTGCAGATTGCTGGCTAATCAGACCATAGGTAAAGACTAAAAGCAGCGCTTGTTTATACACGTTATCATTGAGTGCGCCAAAAAATTGAGTGAGAAACGTCGGCAAAAAGCGACGACTCCTCAACAAATGTTCATTTTTTTCCATGCGTGATTAACTTCGTTTAGTTTTATTAAGAAATGTGACCGCTTGATATAATAGTACAGAAAATCATGTATGATGTTTCAAGTCTTTTCACTGATGAAAAAATCAAATAAATTGGTGTTTGTACGCGGGTTCATTGGGGTTTTTCCATAAAAATTAAATCAGTTTAGAGTTTTTTATGCTTGTAAATACAAACTTTAAAAAATCAGTACTGTGTTCCAGTATGCATGCAATTTTATGCTGGAATATGCCGAAAAAGCTCGGACTAAGTCTGTTTTTAGGTTTAGTTGCATCTTCAAGTTTTGCAGAAAGTCTTACTGTACCCAATTCAAACGCTCAGCTTGCTGAAAATCCTGCACCGCTACAGACTCCAACTGCAGAAGAAGCACAAAATTTAGCTGCAGAAATTAAACAACTGGCAGCAGCACAAGGTAAAGACAGTGCCCAAGATCTACAAAAAATAGAAGAAGCTTTAGAGCAAGCGCAAACACCTGAATTTAATAGTCTAGAAATGCTGCAACAGCAACAACAGGCAGGGGCATCTTTTGCTGAATTTCAGCCTATCGAATTTGAAGACTTAGAAGATTTACCCATTGCACCTGTAGATCAGGGGCTTGCCAATGAAATTTTTCAGGTGGCAGAACAAGCCAAACAAGAAGCGATGCTAGACCGCAATGGTCAAGTGCCAGAAACGTTGGTTCAAGACGCAACACAGCAGGAGCTACTGCAAATTGATCAAGCGCCTGTAAATGTCGATCAGCTCATAACCAATATTCAGGCAGACAGTAATTTTGTAGTGGAAGCCAATCCTAACGATACCTTAATGACTGAATTGGGCTGGATGACGCAGGTCGAAAATGCCGATAAACTCGGTTTTTTCAGACGTTTACTGTATAAAGTCCGTCCACCGCGTGAGCTAAATACAGCCAAAGTGCCGCGTATTAGTGCAGATGTAGTCATTACCGCAAAAGGCGCCAATGGTACACAAAACTCAATTGGAGAGGTATCGCCCGATGCTTATCGTACAGCGGTAGATCAGTTAAGTGCCAATATTAAGGCCAAACTGTCCAGTTTTACCCAGGAGTCTTTTGCAGATTTTCCATCGGCATTGCCGCAACTGCGTACGTTGTCAAATCAGGCTGCGCAGGCGGTGGGTTTTTATAATGCCGAGTTTAAGTTTGAAAAACTCAGTGATAGCCGTGTGCGTGTGCAGGTTGTGCCAAATCCACCTGTGGCGATTAAACAGCAAAATATTGAATTTACAGGTGAAGGACAATACGAGGCACAATTTCAGGTTATTGGTGTCTTGCCTGATCAAGAAGTAGATGATGTGTTTAATCATGGTTTGTATGAGCAAACCAAAAAACGAATTACCGATGCCGCTTCAGATAACGGTTATTTTGACAGTTACTGGCGTTTGCATGACGTTAAAGTCGCTCAACCTCAAAATACAGCCGATATCAATTTACGTTATGAAACAGGCGAGCGTTATAAACTCGGAAATGTTGAATTTCGTATGAGCGATCCAAATCAAGAATTCCCTTTGGATATGGATATTCTGCAAAGTATGGTCACTTGGCAGGACAATGCTGACTATACTTTTTGGCGTGTAAATGGTTTGGCCAATAACCTCACCAACTCGCGTTATTTCAACTACACCTTAGTTGATACGATCCGTCCTGATCCTGTCGAGTATCCTTTGGAATTACCGCCTGATATTCAGGCTTTGGTCGATCAACAAAAACTCTCTGTTTACGATGCCACAGTCGTCGATCAAAAACGGGTGGTGTCATCTCAGGAAGTGACGCAATCTGTGGTGAATGAAGCTGAGTTTGCAGGCACAGAAGAAGGTGCGAGCAACGATAAGCTGCGCATGCTACAAGCACAGCAAGAAGACAAACAATCAGAAGAAGAACGCTTAAAACAGCAAGCACGCATAGACAAAAAAATTCCTGTGATTGTGTCTTTAAATGCAGACCGCTTAAATAGTGCCGAAGTCGGTGCAGGTTACGGAACTGACACAGGTGTGCGTTTGCGTGGGCAATATCGCCGTGCCATTGTCAATAAACGTGGTCACTCTTTCGATGCCAACTTAGAGCTTTCGCAAATTCGTCAAGCCATTGATGGACGCTATAATATTCCTTATAACCATCCCTTGAATGATTATGTCGCGTTGGTTGGCGGTTATGAGCGTGAAGAACGTGACGATGTTGCACAAGGTGGCGGCTTGATGATTGAATCTGCGGTTGCAGGTGTAGACCGTGTGATTAAAAACCCAATGGGCAGTTGGCAACATACTTTTGGCTTGCGTTATCGACTGGATCGCTTAACTGAAGATGGCACTGTATTTTTGGAAAAAGTGCCTGATGCCTTTATTGCCAATGGTGATGTCGAGCAACAATCGTTATTGCTTGGCTATGAAGTTTCACGTACCGACAGTAACCGTCGTGTTAACCCAAGCAAAGGTTTCCGCCAAATTTATAAAATAGAACTGGGGAGTGAATCACTGCTCAGCGATGCAGATTTAGCCATTCTAAATGCAGGTTGGCGTTTTATTTATTCATTGGGTGAAAATGACGATCATCAGTTTGTCGGACGCAGTGACTTAGGTTATATCTACACCGAAGATTTTAATAAAGTGCCTTATAATTTGCGTTATTTTACTGGTGGTGACCAGTCTTTACGTGGCTTTGACTACAAGTCTTTAACACCACAAATTGAAGGCTTTAAAATTGGAGGTCAGGCTTTGGCGGTTGGTTCATTAGAATATAACTATCAATTTAAAGAGGGGTGGCGCGCAGCAGTATTTAGTGATTTTGGTAATGCTTACGATAAAGACTTTAGCAACGACACCGAATATAGCGTAGGTTTGGGGGTACGTTGGGCATCACCAATTGGCCCAATTCGGATTGATGTGGCTTCTGGTATTTCAGATGATAACCATCCAATCCGTTTACATTTCTTTATTGGCTCTCAACTATAAATTTAAGACTTAGAGAACATTATGGCTGAAGTTGAACAGCAACCAGAAACTCCAGTAACGCCACCTAAAAAGCGTCGAATACTCAGGAGTGTTTTATTGTCACTGCTGTTGATGCTGGTGTTATTGGTGTCCGCTTTGGTGTTGATGTTCTCAACAGACCGTGGCTCAAAGTTCTTATTAGATAGTGTATTGCAGCGCCAACAAATTATTCATTATGAATATGAAGGCGGTAATTTATGGCGCGGGATTATTTTGCGCAATATCATCGTCAGCTTAAAACCTGTTGATGTCAAAATTGACCGTGCCGATGTCATTCTTGGTTGGCGTGCCATTTTAGATAAGGAAATCCATCTTAACCGTGCCGATGTGCGTAATCTGCAGATTTATCCAAAAGGTCCACCGAGTGATGATCCATTCAAATTCAATGAAATCCGTTTACCCTTTGTTTTGCGTTTAGATACTGCCGATGTCGATCATTTATTGATTCAAACCGCTTCTGGAACTCAGGTCGATTTTTACGATATTCATTTAAACAATGCCTTATGGTCAGGCACAGAGCTTAAATTTGAAGACTCCAAGATGGATATGGAGTATTTGAATGTACGAAATGCCACAGGCAATATGAAGTTTGAAGGTAAATATCCGCTTAATGTGGTGGGTGTTTTAAATATTCCATCTTTACATAACAGTTTAAATATTCACGATATTAAGGTAGTTGGCAAAGGCACGCTCGATACAGTTCAGGCAGGTGTTGCAACAAATACGCCTGACTTGCTCACTGGATGGGTAGTGTTGCACCCTATGCGCAAACAAGTGCCAATGTTTGGTGAGTTACAATTTAAAGACTACCGTTGGCCTATTTTGACCGAGCAGGAACTTTTTACCCAAGCAGGTGCAGCTAAATTTAAAGGCGATATCAAGCGTTTAGATATTGATGTCAATACGGATTTGAGCGGTAAACACATCCCTAAAGGTCAATATACAGGTCTGATGTATACCGATTTAGTTCATCAACTGAATATCAGTAATTTAAATGCACAACTTATGCAAGGTGCTGCCAATGTAGCGGGCATTGTCAGTTGGGATAAAAAAGTCAATTGGGATTTAACAGGACGTCTGGATAAAATTAATCCTAAAGATCCACTAATTCCTCAAGTGGTCAAAGACTTTTTACCGCCAAGTTTAGATGCCAATTTAGCATCTAAAGGTCATTTGGAAAAAGGCACACACTTAACTGCACAAGTCGATTTTGACCAATATGAAACTTGGAATTTAAAACTCGATCAAAAACCTGCGCAGGGCAAAGCGGCAAATCCGATGTTGCTTGATGTGCGCTGGAACAACATAGACCGTGCTGTGCCGTATGTGGGTTGGTTGAAAAGTGAATCGGGTGATGTGCAATTGGCCTTGGTAGAAGGTCAGCAAGATATTTTTGTGGCGAGTAAAGTCAGCACACATGAAAAAACCATGTTACCTGCGGGCATGTACCAAGCCAAATTGAATTTAAAGAATAATCGTTTAAATATTCCTAATTTTAAATTTGATACTGCAGATAGTCATTTGGCAGGCAGCGCCGTCATTGATTTACCAACTGATAAACGTCAGTTGAAATGGAATGCGGTATTGGCTGCGAAAAACTTTAATCCGCAAAGTATCAGCACCGCAGCACCTGTTAATGTGTTAAATGGGCAGTTTAAAGCCAATGGTTTTGCATTGCCGAATCAGCAAATTATTCATTTGAAAGATATTAATTTGACAGGGCGTTTGGTCAATCAAAATGAAAACGTACATTTAACTGGGCAAAGCACCATCGCTTTATTGTTCCATGATGTGAAAGCTGGTGGTGGCTTTAAAAGTTTTGCCGTGAATTATGATGGTGGGTTAAATGCCAGTGCCATTCAAGGCAGTGAAGGACATTTAAAACTAAAATTATCGGGTACGCAGGAACTAATTAAAATTAGCGACTTACGCCATAATGGTGTTGCAGGGCAAATTGTGGCGGATGGTTTGCTGCATTTGAATCAGGGGGTGAGCTGGAATTTAAACGCTTCTTTAATTCGCTTTAAGCCGCACTATTTTGTGTCCAGTGTACGTGGTGAATTATCGGGCAATATTCGCACTCAAGGTATTTGGTCAGACACTCAAAAACGGATCAACATTGAACGTCTGAATTTGGCAGGCATGCTGAATAATAAACCTGTACGTGGTACGGGGAATTTAGCCATGTTGATTGATGCTAATCAAAAAGGCTTTTTACCACAACAGTTTGAAGCCAATAATCTATTTTTGTCTTATGCCAAAAATCAGTTACAAGCAACGGGGAATGCACAAAATCTGCGTATTAAAGTCAATGCGCCTGCTTTATACGAAATCTATTCAGGTTTACGTGGACGTGCGTATGGCTATATCAATGTGCAGTCGCAGCCACGCTTACAAGCCACTGCCAATTTCGCTGTTGATCAGTTCAGTGTAAATAATATTTTCAGCGTGCGTAAATTGCGCCTACAAGGTGAATTGCCAACCTCTGAAAATACGCCAACGCTGATGACGGCATCCATGGAAAATTTACGCAGTGGCAACCGTGGCATCGAGCAAGGGCAGATTTCTTTAGCAGGTACACGTCAGGCACATATTTTAAAACTAGAAGCCGAAAATAAGCTGAGTAAGTTTTATGTACAATTGGCGGGTGGTTTAAATGCACAAAATGATTGGATGGGACAAATTCAGAAAGGAGATTTTGACTCCTTAAGAACCCACTTGGCACAGCGCCAAAACGCAGCCGTGATTTATCAACATAGAACCAGTGAGTTGTATGTTGGTGCGCATTGTTGGATGAGTCAGCAAAGCCAATTGTGTTTTGATCAACCTATTCGTGTGAGTAAAACCAAAGCCAATGCATCATTTGTGACTCAAAACTTAGACTTAAATGACTTTTCTGCATTTATGCCTGAAGGTTTGGCGATTACAGGCAAGGTTAATGGGTATGCCAAAGCGGCGTGGGCAAAAGGACAGAAGCCAAAAATTGATGCACATTTGGTCACGCGTGATGGCGTCATTGGACTTGCTGCGGACGATCCACAAGATATAGGCTCAACCTTGCGCTATGAACAAGTGGCTGTGGTCGCAAAAAGCATTGCCGAAGGCTTGAAATTACGCATAGATGTGAAAACACCTGAAATTGGTACAGGTTATGCCAATGTACTGATTGATCCTTACACTAAAAACATGCCAATGCGCGGTGAAATTGCCTTTGATCAGGTACAACTTAAAGTTTTTAAACCGTTTATTGCCGATGTGCGCTCAATGGCAGGCATTTTGTCCTTTGCTGGCAAGATCAATGGGACTTTAACTTCACCATTACTCACAGGTGAAATGCGCCTGAAAGATGGTGCGATCAGCATGATTTCGTTACCTGTAAATCTGACCAATGTGCAGGTCTATTCCTCTATCCGCCAAGATCAAGCCAGCATTAATGGCGCATTTAACAGCGGTGGTGGTGTAGGGCGTTTAACGGGCAGTGTGGATTGGAAAAATGATCCGCGTATTCAGTTAAATTTAAACGGTAAAGACTTATTAATTCGTCAAGCACCGCTAATTACTGCAATGATTACGCCAGATGTATCCTTAGATGTTTTACCTTTCCAGAAAAAACTGAGTTTAAAAGGACGTGTAGATGTACCTCGGGCTTTAATTTCTATGCCTGAAGTGTCTGCACCTGTGGTTAACGTGTCTTCGGATGTGCGTGTGGTACATGAAGGACAAGATCAACTGGCATTATTACGTTCAGCTCGTCCATGGGATATTCGTGCCGATCTTGAATTGAATTTGGGTGATCGGGTCATTTTCCAAGGTTTTAATAGCCGTATTCCACTGATTGGACGTTTGTATTTATCTCAACGTGGTTTAGAAACTGCGATGCGTGCCAATGGTGCGATTGGGGTCAGCCAGCGTGTGAAAATTGAAGCCTATGGACAAAGTCTGGATTTGAACCGTGCCATTGCGCGTTTTAATGGCCCAATTTCTAACCCAACTTTAGATATGGATGCCAATAAAAATGTACAGGGCAGCATGGTCGGCTTTAGAGTTACAGGCACAGCCAGCAGTCCGAACATTCAAGTGTATAACGATGCAGGCTTATCTGAACAAGAAGCATTAAATGCTTTGATCACAGGTCGTATCAATGAAGGTACCAGTGGTTTGAGTCAGACCGAAAGCTTTAAGTCAGACGTCAACAATACTATTGCAGCGGCAGGTATTAGTATGGGATTGGGTGGTACACGTGCCTTGACCAATCAAATTGGACGTACATTCGGTTTAAGTGGTTTGGCACTTGATGCCCAAGGTACAGGCGATGATACCCAAGTCAGTTTGACGGGTTATATCACCCCAGACTTGTTTATTCGTTATGGCGTGGGGGTTTTCACACCTGTCAATAAGTTGACTTTGCGTTATCAAATGAATAAACGACTGTATTTGGAAGCTAGTCAAGCTTTAGAACGCGCAGTGGATATTTTCTATAACTGGCGCTTCTAACGGCAACCTCACTTAAAAATGCGTTCTATCAGAGCGCATTTTTTAAGCTTGTGCATGGATAGTTTCGTATTTATGTCAACTTTTGATTATCATAAGCACAACAGGAGAGCTTCAATGAAAAAGATTTTGGTGGTGACTGCAGTGCTTGTATTAATGGGTTGTGCAGAAAAGAAACCCTTAACCCCTGAAGAACAATGGCAAGGCTATTGCCGAAGTGTTGGCAATGCTGCGCGTACCATCATGCTAGATCGTCAAAATGCGATTGAAAAAGAACGTGCCATTGAGCATGCCAATAAAATTGAAGATGACATTACCCGTAATTTTATCTCAGAGATTATTGAGCAAGTATATGCATTGCCACTTGAAGAAATTAATGGTGATGTTGATGCGGCACGTGAAAAAGTCCGTACGCAATTTACTGAAAAATGTATCGCGACCCCGCATGATAAAATGCCTGATTACAAACCGTTCTAAAAGAACGGTTTTTTTATAAATTAAAATTGAAATATGTTTTGTACCTCTATATCTTTTATCAAAAATAGCCTAAGTGAATCAAACGTCTAAAACTAAAATAAATAACAAATAAATTGTGACAAGTTCTAAATCTTAAAACTGGCAAAGCTTATCTTTTTCATGAATAATTAAAAAGATAACAAAAACAGTAGGAGCGCATAATGGAAGTGGTTGCTTATCTGCATAATGCAGATTTGCTCTTAGAAGATGAACAAGGTGTCGCAGTGATTGGCGGCAGTCATTATGTTTTAAGTTTAGGTGATCGGGTGTATTTACGTCAGCAAATTGATGCACCTGCAAAGATATATCAAGTTCAAATTTCGTTTACCAGTGCAGAACATTGCATGCTGCATGAAGATGAAATTCAACTCAAGTTTGAAGGTAGTCGTGAACAATTACAGCACTATCTTCAAGCTACGACAGTACACTAAGGTGGAATATCATTCATTCATTAGAACAGGCAACATGAGCGTTGCCTTTTTTACGAGTTAAACTTTAGGCGAAAAGCTAGTGTACATACAGACAAAGTTAAAATTAAGTCGTGTTTTGCCTGTAAATTGAACAATATGCGCATCATTTAGTTATAAAATAATGGGCATCACAAAGAAACACTCTAGTTGCATTAACTTTTAACCTGAAGTTTAGTAAAATTTTGCAGTCCATATTGTTTGTGATGCTTTAAAAGCAGGAATTCACAAATAATTTTTTAAAAAAGAGGAATAACACCGTGCTAGAAGCTTACCGCCAACACGTTGAAGAACGTGCCGCACTCGGAGTCCCACCGAAGCCACTTGATGATGTGCAAACAGCTGCATTAGTTGAATTATTAAAAAATCCACCAGCAGGCGAAGAAGCTTACTTGGTTGATTTGATTGAAAACCGTGTACCTGCAGGTGTTGACCAAGCGGCATACGTTAAAGCTGCTTTCTTAGCTGCTGTAGCAAAAGGTGAAGCAACCTCTCCACTCGTTTCTAAAGAACGTGCAGTTTACTTACTAGGCACAATGCTTGGTGGTTATAACGTAGCACCTTTAGTAGAGCTTTTAGACAATGCTGAATTGGCTGGCTTAGCAGCTGAAGCATTGAAAAACACTTTGCTTGTATTTGATGCGTTCCATGACGTAGCAGACAAAGCAAAAGCAGGTAACGAAAACGCGAAAGCAGTTTTACAATCTTGGGCTGATGCTGAATGGTTCACTAGCCGTAAAGATGTACCTGAAGAAATCAAACTTACAGTGTTTAAAGTTACTGGCGAAACCAACACTGACGACTTGTCACCTGCACAAGACGCATGGAGTCGTCCAGACATTCCATTGCACGCAAATGCAATGTTGAAAAACGTACGTGATGGCATCAACCCAGAAGTTCCTGGTGAAGTTGGTCCATTAAACCAAATCAAAGACCTTATCGCGAAAGGCAACCAAGTTGCTTACGTGGGTGACGTTGTTGGTACAGGTTCTTCTCGTAAGTCTGCAACTAACTCTGTACTTTGGTTCTTCGGTGATGAAATCGCGCACATTCCAAACAAAAAAGATGGCGGCTACTGCTTAGGTGGTAAAATTGCGCCAATCTTCTTTAACACAATGGAAGATGCGGGTGCTTTACCAGTAGAAATCGACGTTTCTAATATGAACATGGGTGATGAAATCACGCTTAAAATCGACCATGCTGCTGCTAAAGTAACAGCGTTCAAAGACGGCGCACAAATCGCTGAATCTGAACTTAAAACTCCAGTGCTTCTAGACGAAGTACGTGCAGGCGGTCGTATTAACTTGATCGTTGGTCGTGGTTTGACAGCTAAAGCGCGTGAAGCTTTAGGTCTTGCACCATCTACTTTGTTCCGTACTCCAGTACAACCTGAAAACACAGGCAAAGGCTTCACTCAAGCTCAAAAAATGGTAGGTCGCGCTTGTGGTCTTCCAGAAGGTCAAGGTGTTCGTCCAGGTACTTACTGCGAACCTAAGATGACTACTGTTGGTTCTCAAGATACAACAGGTCCAATGACACGTGACGAATTAAAAGATTTAGCTTGCTTAGGTTTCTCTGCAGACTTAGTAATGCAATCTTTCTGTCACACAGCTGCGTATCCAAAACCAGTTGACGTTCAAATGCAACACACGCTTCCTGACTTCATCATGAACCGTGGTGGTGTTTCTTTACGTCCAGGTGACGGTATTATCCACTCTTGGTTAAACCGTATGCTTCTTCCAGATACAGTAGGTACTGGTGGTGACTCGCATACTCGTTTCCCAATTGGTATTTCTTTCCCAGCGGGTTCTGGTCTTGTAGCGTTCGCTGCAGCAACTGGTGTTATGCCACTTGACATGCCTGAGTCTGTACTTGTGAAGTTCAAAGGTAAAATGCAGCCTGGTATCACTTTACGTGACCTTGTACATGCGATTCCTTACTACGCAATTAAAGAAGGTGACTTAACTGTAGAGAAGAAAGGTAAGAAAAACATCTTCTCTGGTCGTATCTTAGAAATCGACTTAACAGAAATGGAAACTGACTTAACAGTTGAACAAGCATTTGAATTGTCTGATGCTTCTGCTGAGCGTTCAGCTGCAGGTTGTTCTATCACACTTTCTGAAGAGAAAGTTGCTGAATACCTTCGTTCAAACATCACCATGCTTAAGTGGATGATTTCTGAAGGTTATGGCGATGCGCGTACTATGGCTCGCCGTGTTGAGAACATGGAAAAATGGTTAGCGAACCCATCACTTCTTAAAGCTGATGCTGACGCAGAATACACTAAAGTGTATGAAATTGACCTTGCAGACATCAAAGAACCAATCCTTTGCTGCCCGAACGACCCAGATGATGCAAAACTTCTTTCTGACGTTCAAGGTGACAAAATTGATGAAGTGTTCATCGGTTCTTGTATGACAAACATCGGCCACTTCCGTGCTGCTGGTAAGTTATTAGACAAAGTTCCTGGTGGTTCTTTATCTACTCGTCTATGGTTAGCGCCTCCAACTCGTATGGACGAGCGTCAACTTATGGAAGAAGGCTTCTACAACACTTATGGTAAAGCGGGTGCGCGTACAGAAATGCCAGGTTGTTCATTATGTATGGGTAACCAAGCACGTGTAGCACCGAACACAACTGTAGTATCTACTTCTACACGTAACTTCCCGAACCGTTTAGGTCAAGGTGCAAACGTTTACTTAGCTTCTGCTGAGCTTGCATCTGTTGCAGCGGTACTTGGTAAGTTACCAACACCAGAAGAATACCAACAGTACGCTTCTCAAATCGACAGCATGTCTGCTGACATCTACAAGTACTTGAACTTTGACCAGATGGAAAGCTACACAGACGCTGCTGCGAATGTAGACACTAAGAAAATTGCTGCTGCTCAGTTGACCTAAGTTAGGAAAAGCAAACGCAAGAGCAAATCTATGATTTGTTCGAGTGTTGAGCGATAAGCAAGATCAAATAAGGGCTGATTATTCAGCCCTTATTTTTATGCGTAAAATTTCAATCTAATAATGAATGACATTTAAAACAGCATAGATTGTGATATTTCAGCTTGCCTAGCTGATTTTAAAAATAGGGGCGTAAGCTATGAAATAAATTAGGATTTAACTTATTAAAACAATATAAATTTGCCTATCAATACCGTTCGTTATAAAATAATGTAAACTGCGTCACAAAATATAATGGATTAATGCTGGTATTCAATTTTAATTATAATTTTTGGTAAAAACTTTATTGAAATGAACTGCTTAGTTTTAATTTTAATGAAATTGGATATTTTTTAATAACTTACTATAATGATTGTAAAATTATGTAATTAAAATGTGTCATATTATTAATGCATTGACCAATTAAAAAAATTTTGCGTCTCTCTTTAAATATGAAACTGGGTTGTTTTTATGAATTTAATAGAAACAGTTTTTGACTTTAAAGCGCTTTCAATGCAGCAGCAATCGTATTTTTTTGAAAAAATTTATCAATTCGATCAAAAAATCTTTCCAAATTCTAGTTTAGAAGAATTTAAAGCCTTTGTTTATGACCCCGATGCAATCGCAGTCACGGTTATTCAATATCATGATCGAGATCAAGTGGTTGGGCAAAATGTTATTCCTTTTATTTTGATTCATTATAATGAACAGCCTATGCATGTGGTCAATTCACGAGCGGGTTTTTTGTCTGAATATCAAAAACAAAATTTGACGATTCCAAGTGCAGTCAAAGCCATGTTGAATCGACGCTTAAAAAATCCATTTATTCCATTGTGGTTTGTGATTAGCATTAATCAACCGAAGATTTATTCTTTGTTTGCTTCGCGTTCTAAAAGTTTTTTCCCAAGAGTCGGGAAAACTATGCCTAAGGAATATCATGAAGTTTTGCAGCTTATGGCGGCACGGTATCCTGAAATTCAAAAGCGCGGTGAAGGCGTATATGTGCATGAAACTCATTCTCCAGCACGAAGTTTTGAGCAACTGATGCATTTGAGAATTCCGCAAGATGTACATTCCAATTTCTTTTTGCAGCACGCGCCTGATTATTTTGATGGTTGGGGCATTATGTGTATTTGTAAATTAGACGGTAAAACTTTATCTGAAACGGCACTCAATTTAGCACTAAACAGAAAAGTGGATTAGGTGCTTATCACATCGAAAAACTGTAATCCTCTGTACGTATCCTGTTGACTCTATACTGCAGTAGATGATGAATTTGGGCAGTGATGGGGTGTAACCATCATCTTCACCAAAGTTTTATTGAGTGAAATAATGATCTTGATGTTTGCAGTTGCGACAAAATAAGGACACATAATTTTCTGCGTCATAATCGACAGTCAGTTCATCCGATCCGCAGTGCATACAGCGTTTAAGTGAATAAAATTTAAGTCGTGCTTCAATTTTTCGCCAAGAACGCCACACAGGTTGAAAGAAAATCCTTTCGTCATAACCCAAAAAGCGGAAGAATAAAATTTCGCTCATATAGCTGAAAGGCAAATTAGGCGGGCGTGGCAGGGTAGAGGTCTCCCATTTTTCAGCCACTGACCGTTCTCGGTATTGCTGCACAGTCTTTTTCAGTAAATTGGTATTAATAAAGTTTTCATTACGCGGTTTGAGTGCTTTTTGTTGGTATAAAAATTCCAAAGCAGTTTGCACCAAGTAATAAATTTGCCCAACCGCCAAGACATCTAAAAGTCGGTAGCAAAAGCTCTGAAAACTATGGTTGCCCGCAATTTGTATTCCCCAAGTCCGACAATAAAATTGCATAAACTGCACAATCTCTTGATACAGCAATAAATACAGCGCATCTTTGACTTCATCTGCTGTTTTGAACGGTGTGCCCATACTCAGATTTTCATAAAACCAATAACGTAATTGTTGTGCAATGCTGAATAAGCTTGGTTCAGAATAACCATCTAAACGGACATTGATATAATATTGCTGCGCATTTTCCGCAAAATCTTTGGCAATTAATATTTGCTCTTTTAGCAAATGTTTGATCATGCCGTGCTGGAAAAAATAGTTGGGGGTAATATTTAAATACTTGATTTTTTCCCAATCTATAAATTCTTCATGTGGAATATGTTCCTGTGCATGCTGATCTAAAATACTCAATAAAAATAATTTATCTATAAAACGCAGCTGATTTAATTCGCGTTCAGGTGCATCCTGTTTTTTGAATTTTTGTTGTTCTTGCAAGCGGGTTTCCGCCATGATTTTTTTGCGTTGTTGGGTACAGCTTGCGCAATGACAGTTTTGTTGTTGGCTATTTTGAAAGATGCGATGTTCACAATGACTACATTGGTGAAAATTTAATTCCTGCTCATATTGTTCTGCTTCTACCCAATACATAGATGCCTGACACAAAGGGCATAATGTGCTTTCATCTAATTGTTTTTGCAGAATTTGTAGCATTGTGAAATAGAAGCTCAAGTAAATCGTGATATGTCATTATACATGGCTTGTGTACTGAAAGGTGGAAGCTTCTGTGCTTTTGATCATCATCAAAATTAGCCTGTGTTGGTCGTATTTGAAGTGAAGTTGCATATCAAAATATTAAATTTACGCGTAATAGCAATACAGGTATTGATTTAAACAGTCTGCTTTTATGTTACTTGTACAGGATTAATCCAGATAGGATTGAAAAGCTTGGGTTGAGCGCCCATATAAATCAGCATTGTTGAACAAGACTGAAATAGATTGTGCGCAGACAGATGTTGAAAGTTGTCGTATGATCATTGCAACTTTACAAAAACAAGCGCATCGCCACAAAGAATGAGGACAAGATGAATATTGCAGCAAATCCTATGGTTGAAGCCAGCCAAACTATCTATTTAAAAGACTATCAAAAACCTTCATTCTTGGTAGATGCTGTAGAGCTAGATATTCAAGTCTATGCAGATTACACCCAAGTGGGTGCAACTTTGAAAATGCAGCGTCAGACTGCAGGCGATTTGGTGTTATTGGGCCGTGATTTAGAATTGAAATCTATTATTTTGAATGGCACGGAATTATCGGAAAGTGACTATCAATTAGATAGTGAGCAGCTTCGCATTGCAAATGCACCTGATCAAGTCACGTTAGAAACCATCGTGATCATTCATCCTGAAAGCAATACGCAACTTGAAGGCTTATATCAGGCAAGTTCTGATTTATTTGTTACCCAAAACGAGCCTGAAGGTTTCCGTAAAATTACCTTCTATCCTGACCGCCCAGACGTATTGTCGGTATTTACCACACGTGTTGAAGCCGATAAAAAATATCCTGTGTTATTGGCAAACGGCAACTTGTTAGAAACAGGTGAAGCAGGCGAAGGTCGTCATTATGCGATTTGGCAAGACCCGACCAAAAAGCCAAGCTATTTATTTGCTTGTGTGATTGGCGATTTGGCAGTCATGAAAGACCATTATGTGACATCTGAAGGGCGTAATGTTGCACTGGAAATTTATGCAGAAGAAAAAGACATTCCAAAATGCAAAATTGCTATGCAAGCGTTAAAACATTCGATGCGTTGGGATGAAGAACACTATGGTCTGCCGTATGATTTAGATAATTATATGATTGTGGCGACCAGTGCCTTCAATATGGGCGCAATGGAAAATAAAGGTCTGAATATTTTCAATACGTCATGTGTATTGGCCGATGAAGAATACACCACAGATGCCGCAATTATGCGCGTACAGTCCGTGATTGCGCATGAATATTTTCATAACTGGACAGGTAACCGTATTACTTGCCGCGATTGGTTCCAGTTGTGTTTAAAAGAAGGTTTAACGGTGTTCCGTGACCAATCTTTCTCTGAAGATTTACAGTCTGCCGCAGTACAGCGTATTGATGATGTGGCGGTGCTCAAAGCACATCAATTCCCCGAAGATTCTGGCCCGTTATCGCACCCGCCACGTCCAGATCATTTTGTAGAAATTAATAACTTCTATACCGCAACAGTCTATGAAAAAGGTGCGGAAATTAACCGCATGATGTCGACTTTACTCGGTAAAGAAAAATTCCGTAAAGGTAGTGATGAATATTTCCGTCGTCATGATGGACAAGCAGTCACGGTTGAAGATTGGGTCAATGCTTTAAGCGCAGGTTCAGGTGTTGATTTATCTAATTTCCTGACTTGGTACAATCAACCAGGCACACCAAAGCTTGAAGTGCAGGGCGAATACGATGCGGCTGCGCAGGTTTATCGTTTAAATTTAAAACAAAGTCTGAAAAGCAATGCCAAATATCCAAACTTAAAAGCATTGCCTATTCCTGTTGCATTGGCATTGTTCAATGCAGAAACAGGCGAGCAATATATTTTGCAGTCTGAAGCTTTGGTTGAAAACTCAGTAAAAGATGGTGTGTATTTGTTTGATCAGGCACAAGCAAGTATTGAATTTAGCGGTATAACTGCGCATCCCGTTGTTTCTTTATTGCGTAATTTTTCTGCACCTGTGAATTTAGAATTTAACTATTCTAATGATGAATTGGCATTTTTAATGCAGCACGAAACCAATGGCTTTAACCAGTGGCAGGCGACTCAGACTCTATTGGAACGTATTTTATTGGAAGAACATGCAGCAGATACTTATTTGCAAGCCATGAAAAATACAGTACCTGCTTTAATTGAAAAAGATCCTTTGTTGGCATCACGTATTTTTGATGTACCTTCTGAAGGCTATTTGGGCAGCCGTATTGATCAAAATTATCAACCTGAAAAAATTCAGCAACAACGCAATGCGCTGTTAGATACATTGGCGCGCGAACTTGGTGCATTCTGCAAAGAAACCTATTTAAGCCTTGATCCAGACATGCAGCAAGATTTCTCTCAGGCAATGGGTGTACGTGCTTTAAAGAATATCATGTTGGCGTTAATGGCACGTCAGGGCGATGCCGAAGCGTTTGAGCTGGCAAAGCAGCAATACCAAACAACTCGAAATATGTCTGAGCGTTTAGGGGCATTGCGTGTCTTGGTGTGGAATGATGCACCGCAAGCCAAAGCTGCTTTGGAAGATTTTTATACACGTTTTAAAGATGAAGCTTTAGCACTTGATCAATGGTTTATGGTTCAAGCTTCACATCCAAAAGCGACAGCTGAAAACATTCAGGCTTTAACTGCACATCCTGATTATGATTTGGGTACACCTAACCGTATTCGTTCAGTCAGTGGTGGTTTAAATAGCAACCCTGTGAATACATGGAGTTTTGGTGTTCAGCATTTTATTGACTTAGCCAAGTATTTAGATGAGAAAAACCCAATTGTAGGTTCGCGTTTATTGCAGGTGTTGTCGCGTTGGTACACTTTGGCAGAGCCACAACGTAGCCAAGTGCAAGCAGCGTTGCTAAATTTGCAGTCTGTGGTGAAATCTAAAAACGTGGTTGAAACCCTAAATAGTATGTTAGAGGTTTAAGTTAAAAAACTAAAAGCCATTTCATCAATTCGTTGAAATGGCTTTTTTGTGGCTGGAATATATTAAAAATAATCTAGCTTAGTCACAGCGAATTTGATATTCATTTTTATAGTTGGTATAAGTTTCATTTAATTCAGCAAGTAATTTTTTCTCGTTATATTGCCGATCTTCAGGTTTAGAATTTTTAAGTACAATTGGCATATATTCATGTTTGTAAATCTGCGTATATTCTTCACAAATAATATGTTTGCGCTCATCTGCAGAATAGTTATCTAAATCGCGAAGCAAGATTTCATTCATTTTGGTATTGATGAGATCGAGTTCATCAAACATGCTTGGGGCTTGATCTGACGGTTGGGATGGGGAACAGCCGAAAGTGATAAAGCTACATATCAGAACGTAAACCCACTGCTTCACATTGACCCCAATGATAAAAAATCAAATTTATATTATAGCCTTAAAAGCGTAAAATTTAAGTGAATAGTCAGTTTTATTGGCAGTGAAATCAATTGAATGACAGTGTGTCGATTTTGTGTATTTAGACAATATGGCTGACTTGGGAAATGCAGTTTTATGTGTTAGTTTTGATGAAAATGAATGTTTTTCTGCGCTGAATTTCTGCAGATGAGTATCTAAAAAATCACGAAAAATTGAGGCATGAAATGGCTAAACATTATGACTATTTGGTAATTGGGGCAGGAAGTGGTGGTATTGCTTCGGCCAATCGCGCGGCGCAATATGGTAAAAAATGTGCATTAATTGAAGTTGCAGATTTGGGCGGGACTTGTGTCAATGTGGGGTGTGTGCCTAAAAAAGTGATGTGGTATTCTGCGCAAATCGCCGATGCTATTCAAAAATACGGCCCAGATTATGGTTTTAATACTGAATTAAAATCGCATGATTGGAATACGTTAATTCAAAATCGTCAAGCTTATATTCAGCGTATCCATGCATCGTATCAATCAGGTTTAGCTAAAAACAATGTTGATGTGATTCAGGGCTTTGCTCGTTTTGTAAATGAAAAAACAGTTGAAGTAAATCAGCAGCAATACACTGCAGATCACATTTTAATAGCCACAGGAACTGAGCCAACACGTCCAGATATTGAAGGGGCAGAGCTAGGAATTGATTCAAACGGTTTCTTTGAATTGCAACAATTACCAAAACGCACGGCAATTGTCGGTTCGGGTTATATTGCCGTAGAGTTAGCAGGTGTTTTAAATGGGTTGGGTTCAGAAGTTGGATTGTTTATTCGTAAACAATTGCCGCTGCGTAGTTTAGATCAATTTTTAGGTGAAACATTACTTGAATGTATGCGTGATGAACATATCCAAGTGCATACGCAAGCCATTCCAAAGAAAGTCACTCGCCAAGCGGATCAGTCTTTGTTATTACATCTTGAAGATGGTTCACAGCATGAGGTCGATTGTCTGATTTGGGCAGTTGGACGTAAACCAAATACACAAGCATTGAACTTGGCTGCTGCAAATGTGCAGATTGATGAAAAAGGATATATCGCAGTAGATCAATTCCAAAATACCAGCCAAGCAGGTATTTATGCGGTGGGCGATATTATTGGAAAAATTGAGCTGACACCCGTTGCTGTTGCCGCAGGACGTAAATTGTCTGAACGTTTATTCAATCACAAACCAAATGAATATTTAGATTATCAAAATGTTGCCACGGTGGTCTTTAGTCATCCGCCTATTGGTACGGTGGGTTTAAGTGAAGCGCAAGCCATTGAACAGTTTGGGCAAGATCAGGTCAAAGTCTATCAATCTTCTTTTACCTCAATGTACACGGCTGTAACTCAGCATCGTCAAGTGTCTAAAATGAAATTGGTCTGCGTTGGTGATGAACACAAAGTCGTGGGCGTGCATGGTATTGGCTATGGCATGGATGAAATTTTGCAAGGTTTTGCAGTCGCGGTCAAAATGGGCGCGACCAAGCAAGATTTTGACAATACTGTCGCAATTCATCCAACTGCTGCAGAAGAATTTGTGACTATGCGCTAATGGAGTAGCGTAGTCGCACACAAAGAGTATGGGTTAAAAAAATCCATACTCTTTTTTATTTTTGAAATTTGTAGATAAAAAATCAGAAGATAAACGTCAGAAAGATAAAGTTTGTTATCGTTATTTAGTTAGCCTAATAAGAAACCCACCGAAGTGGGCTTGTGCGATCAAACACCATCCATTGTGTCTGGGGTAGATTATCTCACGAAAATGATTAAGGTTTGATTAAGAAATTTTTGTTTTATTAAGTTTATCTTTACAAATTTGTAGCCGATGCTGCAAAGACTTTAAATCTATGTTATAATATAACTTGTACAATAAAAATATCTCTATTCTCTCGTAGTTATTCATCATCATGCTGTGCTGCATTTATTTTCTATGCACTGCAAATTAAGTGTGATGAATGTTGTTGTATTAAAAACTATGCTCAAAATTTTAATTTGAGCTTGATTTGTAAGTTATAAATGAATTGGTGTAAATATTGAAAAAAATGCAAACAATGCTTGCGAAAGCAGTGAATGGTCGCGAAATTATGGTGTCTTTGGTGGCATCAAAGAAAAAGCAAAATACCCGTGATGGTTTTAAATGGGTCGAAGTCGGAAAACATGTGTTGTTGGAATGTGGTCAGGAAATTGAACTGAATTTAGATGGTCGCAGTTTTTATACCGATACGCATGAAATGTTCCGTTTACCGCATCGGGTTAATTAAGTTTTGGTCTGAAATGAATATTCAACCTAGCTAAACTGGATTGCATAATATGTAATTTAGAAAAGCTTTTAAAAGTTTTATCCAGAAAAATCCCGTTCATTGGCGAACGGGATTTTTTTATTTTATCTTTTACTGTGGCAGAGCACAGTTGGTAATGAATTAAACCTTAACAATCAAAACAGGAACAGGAGACTGAGTCAGTACGTTTTGGGCAACGCTACCGAGCATCATCTTTTTCACGCCAGTACGGCCATGCGAACCCATAATAATCAGGTCAGCACCAATTTCATTGGCAATTTGTACAATCCCTTCAGAGGCTGCAACACCGCGGATAATTTTAGTATCTACCGAAATACCTTCACGGCTAAAGGATTGCTGAATTTCAGCCAAACGATTTTGTGCATTTTGTTCAGCCTGCATGAAATAATCGGTAATTGCTGGTGCAACTTTGTAGAAGTCCACGCCTACAAAAGGATCAACTGCAATTACACTCATAATAGTAACAGGGCAATTTAGATCTTTTGCCAATGAAAGTGCTTGTTCGGCTGCAGCATAAGACATAGGTGACTCATCTACTGGAACAAGTAAGTGTTTATAAGTTGTCATGGCAAATCCTTATTAAAAATTTATGATGAAAATATGGCTTAAAATAGTGATTAAGCTTTAACTACAAGCACAGGTAATTCTGTATGACGTAATACGTCTGTGGCAAAGCTACCCAATAATAATTTTTGGAAACCTTTACGACCATGTGAACCCATCACAATCACATCGGCATTTAAGTCTTTCGCTGTTTTAATTACACCTTCAGCAGATACCAAACCCTCAACCACACGAGTTTCTGCGTTTACACCCACCGCTTGCGCAATTTCATCTGCTTCTTTTAATGCTTTTTGTGCATTGGCTGTCGCTTGCACAAAGTATTCTTTCATAATGGCAGATGAATAGTTATAGTAAAAGTCCGAATCGGTAAATGGGTCTTCCGCAACAAGGCTAATTAAGGTGAGTTTGCTGTTAAATACTTTGGCAATTTCAGCTGCATGTTTGACCGCTGAAAAAGAAATTTGTGAACCATCTACAGGGACTAAAATATTTTGGTACGACATGCGGGTAACTCCAGAAATTATGATTATGTGCCTTACACTTTATTGATAGCATATAGTCTATACAGGTTCAATTTAAAATCTAAAAAAAGATTGATAATTCATTTAATTACCCGCCAAATTTGCTGAAATAAAAGATAAGCTGAAGATGATGAAATTGCTCAACTCAACGGCAAGGCTATACGATAAAATAAGCTGCTAAATTTGCAAAAATAAATAGGGTCTGTTGATATTTCATAAATGGTTTGTGCTGTAGGCTAAAACTGAGCAGATCAGGCATGAAACGCAGGGAATAGCGAGACTATTGCCAAGTTTCATAACGCAATCTGAGAAAGTTTTAGCCACAGCCTTTCAGGACAAGCATGTTTTTTGCTGCTATTGCGTTATGAGTCAGTCATTTAGAATGACTAAATTTCCTGCCTCATGCCTTATATCAGCTAAAAAATATGCATCGTCGCAAACATAGACGAAGTATCAACAGACCCTGGATCCTAATATTTTGAATAACTTGGGTTTGAATTGTGCCTATGAATCTTGAGGGAATTGTGGTTTGAAATTATTTTGGATGTTGCTGTGTTTTATATTGTTAAGTGCTTGTCAAACCACGCAGCAGAACAGTCGAATCATTGCTGGTGCATTTAATCTCACCACAGGCTTGCAGCAAAAAATCATGGATCGCTATGCACCCAAAAACATACAAGTGCAACATGATATTGTGTATGCCACGCAGCCCAATTTGAGTTTTGACTTGTATCAAGACAGTCAATTGCAAGATTTAGCTGCACGCCCGACAATTGTCTGGATTCATGGTGGTGGCTGGATTGCAGGTTCAAAAGCCCACGCACGTGGCTATTTTAAATTATTAGCCGCGCAGGGCTTTAATGTAATTGCCGTACAATATCAATTTGCCCCGCATGCAACTTATCCTACTCAGTTGCAACAAATTGATCAGGCTTTAAATTACATCACGCAACATGCAGAAAAATATCAGCTTAATCCACAACAATTATATTTAGCAGGCGATTCTGCAGGGGCGAATTTAGCTAGCCATTATGCCGCATTATTGAGTAATCCTGCATTTGCACAGCAGTCTAATTTACAGCCGACTATTCAGCACAAACAACTTAAAGGGCTGATTTTGCACTGCGGGATTTATGATCTAAAAGCGTTTGTTGAAACTGCGCCAGATGAAATGAATATCGTAGAGTGGGGTGTTTATAATTTGGTGCAGGCTTACACGGGAGATCGGAAACAGGACAGTGAATTTCTGAAGAATATTTCGCCTATTCAACATTTAACGGCAAACTATCCTGCGGTATTTATCAGTGGTGGTAACAAAGACTTTTTAACAGAAACTCAATCTATGCCGATGCTGCATGCTTTACAGCAACAGCAGATTCCTGTGACGACAGCATTTTATCCAGATACAAAAGCATGGTTAATTCACGAATATCAATTTTTTATGCACCAAAAAGAAAGCCAGCAAACTTTTGCTAAAACAGTAGAATTTATCCGAAGCACAGCAGACCCTAATGTATCGCGCATACAATAAATCAATACGATGCTTCAGAAAAAGTGTTTTTTAACTGCTTAAGTTATTTAGCTTTTGCTTTGTTTAAACTTTAAAACTGCCAAAACCACACAACCAAAAATCAGTCCCCAAAATGCAGAACCAATACCAAAAAACTGCACCCCAGAAGCACTAAATAAAAAGGTCAATAAAGCGGCTTCACGCTCTGCAACGTGCTGAAAGGCGAGGGCGATGTTGTGTCCAATAGTGCCAAGCAGTGCAATTCCTGCCAAAGCAGTAATAAAAACAGCTGGGAATGACATCAACAAACTGGTGAGCGTTGCAGCAAAGATCCCCATCAAGATATAAAACAAACCGCAGCTAATTCCCGCAATATAGCGCTTACTGGCATCGGGATGCGATTGATCATCTAAGCTAATCGCAGCACTGATGGATGCGATATTGACACTAAAACATCCAAATGGCGCGAAAATCGCTTGTGCTGTGCCTGTCCAACCAATTAAGTGACGTACATTTGGGTTAAAACCATAGCTTTTGATCATGGCAAGACCGGGTAAATATTGCGATGCCATATTAATGACAAACAAAGGCAGGGCTAAACCTAAAATAGCAGACCAACTTAATTCAGGTTGCATCCAAACTGGTTGTGCAATACTCCATTGCACACTCGGCATTTGAAATTGCAAGAAGATTGGGCATAGTGCGACCCCAATCAATACAGTTAAAACAATGCTATAACGCGGGCTAAATCGTTTTGCCAATACATAGGCTGCCAATAAAGACAAAATAAATGCCCATGCTTCTTGCAGACTGGTAAATAGGGCAATCCCAAATTTAAGCAGCACACCTGCCAACATGGCGCTGGTTAAGCTTTGTGGAATATAAGTCAGTACCTTTTCAAAAATACCCAAAAAGCCAAGCACTGCTGTGAGTACGCCACAAAACAAAAATGCGCCAATTGCTTCGTGTAAGCTATAACCGCTGCCCGTGGCGATAATCAGTGCCAAGCCTGCGGTAGACCATGAGGTCGCCACAGGATATTTAAATTTCCAAGATAAAATCAGCCCGCTTAGACCAATACCTAAACCCAACGCCCAAAACCAAGAGCTGATTTGCTCAGCACTTGCGCCTAAAATTTGTGCTGCCTGAATGACTAAAACCGCGGAAACACTAATACCGACCAAGAAGGTAATAAAACCTGCAAATACTGCAGGCACAGAGAAGTCATTTAAAAGTTTTTGCATGCTTTCTTAGACATATTTTCTATAATTGATGAACAGATCATACACATTTGAACAAATAGTCAAAAGTGTTTTTTATACTTTTTTTATAGCGTTGAGCTTGCCAGTCTAAAGCCAAAACCGCAGAACAAAATACCAATGCTTGCAACGCAAATGGCTGCAATTTTATAGCGTTGATTGAAATAACTGGCTAATTTGACTCCTGAAAAAATCAAGATAGATAAATAACCCATGCTAATGATTTGTAGGACGATGGCTAAAACAGCAAAGCTCAGCATCGGGTAGGTGTAATCAGGATTGACGAATTGCACAAAAAAAGACAAATAAAACAAAATTGCTTTTGGGTTAATAACGCTAATCATTAAAGCAGTTCGGTAGGGATGAACCCGTTCAGTTGTATTGCTCGTTGCTGTTGTAGAAAGATTGGCGTGCGAAGTTCTGGTTTGTGGAAACCATGTTTTATAGGCTGCAATCAGTAGTTTAATACCTAAATAGCCTAAGTAGAGCGCACCAACTACTTTTAATAAGGTGAATAGCCATGGAAAAGCATGCAATAATGAGGCTGCCCCTAAAATGGTGCACACAATTAAAATCAGATCACCCGTAAATACACCGAAAGCAGCTGCATAGCCTGTGCGTATCCCAAAGCGTGAAGCCACTGACATGACATAGAGTGAGTTTGGGCCAGGCAAGAGCACAGTTAAGGTTGTGCCAATTATAAAAGTGCTGAGGTCACTAATACCAAACACGCAAACTCACCTAAATAAAAACCGATGTTGCAGTATAACAACATCGGTTTTGTGGCTTAGTAAAAATTTTGGAATTTTACTGGGATAGGTTAAAGCTTAAGCTTTAATCTCTGCATCTAAGCCGAAAGACTGGCGTAATAGGGTGGCAAGTTGCTCACGCGCTTTAATAAAGCCATCAATGCCGCCTTGTAACAATTGGAACGCCATCAAATCTGCCTCAAGTTGCGCTTTGAATTGTTCCTTTTCAATTGCTGCCAGTGGTTCAGCTTGAACTTGAATGCCATTGGTCGATAACGCTGCAGCGACTTCTCGTTCATCAGCTTCAAGTTCTGCCAATAAATTTGGTGCAACGGTCAATAAATCACAACCAGCTAAAGCCAAAACCTGATCAATACTACGGAAACTCGCGCCCATAATTTCAGTTTGTACTTGATGCTGTTTATAGAATTGATAAATTTTCTTCACCGAAAGTACACCCGGATCTTTTTCAATAGGGTAGTACATGACATTTTCAGCTTTTTTATACCAATCTAAAATACGACCCACAAATGGTGAAATCAACGTCACTTTGGCATCTGCACAAGCATGTGCCTGATGTAAACCAAACAATAAGGTTAAATTGGTGTGAATGCCTTCGGCTTCCAACACTTTCGCCGCTTGAATGCCTTCCCATGTCGATGCAATCTTAATCAAAATGCGGTCTGAATGAACACCATAAGCTTGGTACAGTGCTAAAAGTTCTTTGGCTTTGGCAATGGTCGCATCAGTGTCATAAGACAAAGAAGCATCCACCTCAGTCGAAACACGACCTTCAATCAGCTTTAAAATTTCTACACCAAATTTGACCGTTAAAATATCAATGCTGCGCTCAACCAATAGATCATTTGTATAACCTTCAGCTTTGGCTTGCTCAAATGCAGCTTCAATCAACGCTTTATTTTCAGGTTGATTTGCAGCCGCCGTAATGAGTGATGGGTTGGTGGTCGCATCCAAAGGACGAAACTTTTCAATCGCAGCCAAGTCACTACTATCTGCAACAATGGTGGTTAAGTTTTTTAGTTGATTTAAGGCTGTCTGTGTCATTCGAGATCTAGTTCTTAGGTTATTGCTTATACATTCAGTTATATCACAAACAGCTTTTAACCCAAGTACCAAGTAAGAGGGTTTGTGGATTATTTACCAGTTTTTCTCAGATTTCGGACGTGATTAATCAAAAAATGAGCAGCAGCGCCCAATTGATGTTCTCGGCTCCAGACCAAATCGACAAAATATTCAAATTTTGGGGTGAAATCTAGCAGCTGTAAAATTTTTAATTCGTGTTGTAGTTCAGGATGTTCATTCAGCATTTCCAAGGGCAAGACACCCCAGCCTAAACCCTGCTTAATCATACTGCAGGCAGAATGATGATTATCGGTACGCCAATAGTGCTTAGAAAATAACAACTCGGGTTTAATCTGCCGATCACGGCTCGCCACTACAATTTGCCGATTTTGTAAAATCTGTTCAAAACTGACTTGATCAGATTCAGCCAGCGGTGAATGTCGGGCAGCGACAGGCACTAAAATTTCACGTTTTAATTCCACAAATTGTTCACTGCTTTGTAATTGTTCGCGTTCAAACATAAAGGCCAAGTCCGCTGCTTGAGTCATGAGTAAATGCAGTGCATCTTCTTGTGGCGCAGAGAAAATATTGATCTGCAATTCAGGAAATTGCTGTTCTAGTAACACAATATAATCTGTCCAGCGAGTGTGTAGTAATTCAGACACCACCACAATATTTAAGTGTGCTTCCAGCCCAGAACTGAGCGCAAAAGCATGTTGTTTCCATTGCTTCATTTCTATGAGCAGTTGTTTGCTTTTTTCGTAAAGACTCTGCGCTTGTGGGGTAGGCAAAGGTTCACGCCCAATCCGTTCAAACAGTTTTAGGTCTAAATCAATTTCTAAATTAGCAATGGACATACTAATTGCCGAAGGCACCTTGCCCAATTGGCGTGCAGCTGCAGAAAAAGAACCCGTTTCCATGACGGTGATAAAAATAATCAGCTGATCTTGATTGATATTCATGGCTGAGCATTCGTTTTACTTTTCAATATTATTGATGGATTCTAACTCGATTGGTCAATTAAATGAAAATAAAATAAGCGGGGAAGGATAAGTATTTGAGTAAGCAGATGTTGATTTCCAAAAGAAGATGGGTACATGCCCTGAGTTATGAAGTGATTTTATTGGTCATCATTGCTTTGGCATTAAGTTATGTGTTTGAAATGCCAATGCAAGTGACAGGTGGTCTAGGCATTGCGATGGCGGTGACATCGGTGCTGTGGAATATGTTTTTCAATCACTATTTTGAAAAGTTTGAAGCGCAACACCAGCTACACAGAACTTTTAAAATACGCGTTTTACACGCAATTGGTTTTGAAGGTGGCTTAATGCTCGCCACTATTCCCATGGTGGCGTATGCACTAGAAATATCCATGCTGCAGGCAATTTTGATTGATTTATTGATGACGCTCAGTATTTTGCTCTATACCTTTATTTTTCAATATTGTTATGACCATATCGAAGCGAAATTGGGTTATGCTCCGCAACATTCAGTCAGATAAAACGCTAGTGGCTAATTAAAAGTGAGCTGCTATAAATTAAGCGCTATAAAAAAGCCACCTGAGCGAATCAAGTGGCTTTTATTGTTATCTAAATTGGAACTAGGCAGAATTATTTTTCAATAATGGCTGTTACACCTTGACCGCCTGCTGCACAGATTGACACCAATACGCGACCTGAACCTTTTTGATTCAGAAGTTTCGCCGCAGTGGCAAGAATACGTCCGCCTGTTGCTGCAAATGGGTGACCTGCTGCCAAAGATGAACCTTTGACGTTCAGCTTGCTACGATCAATTGATCCTAAAGGTGCATCTAAACCTAAACGCTCTTTACAGAAGTTCGGATCTTCCCATGCTTTTAAGGTCGACAAGACTTGTGAAGCAAATGCTTCGTGAATTTCGTAATAGTCGAAGTCTTGTAATGTTAAACCAGCACGTTCAAGCATACGTGGGACAGCGTATGCAGGCGCCATCAACAAACCTTCTTTTTTACCTACAAAATCAACTGCGGCAGTTTCTTGGAAAGTCAAATATGCCAAGACTTCATGACCATTGGCTTTTGCCCATTCTTCAGAGGCAAGTAATACGCAAGATGCACCATCGGTTAGTGGAGTCGAGTTACCCGCCGTCATAGTGCGCGCGTCGCCTTTACCAAAAGCAGGTTTTAACTTCGCTAGTTTTTCTACAGTAGAATCTGCACGTAAGTTATTGTCACGTTCTAAACCTAAAAATGGCGTGATGAGATCATCAAAGAAACCTTCGTCATAGGCAGCTGCCATTTTTTGGTGAGATGAAGCTGCTAACTCATCCTGCGCTTCACGAGAGATGCCCCATTCCAACGTAGTAATGGCTTGGTGGTCGCCCATTGATAAACCTGTGCGTGGTTCACCGTTACGTGGCGCATCCATTAAATCTTTAATGTTGATTTTGGTTAATGCTTTTAAGCGGTCTTTACCTGTTTTTGCAATGTTCAATTCAAGCAATGCTTTACGCAAACCATCGCCAAATGCGATTGGCGCGTCAGAAGTCGTATCTACACCGCCTGCAACACCAACCTCGATTTGACCCAGTGCAATTTTATTCGCAACTAAAAAAGCAGCCTGCAAGCCAGTACCACATGCTTGTTGTATATCGTAAGCAGGTGTTTCAGGAGCAAGGGCAGTATTGAGTACGCACTCACGAGTCATGTTAAAGTCACGGCTGTGTTTGAGCACTGCACCTGCAACAACTTCACCCAAACGCTGACCTTGTAAGTTGAATCGTTCAACAAGACCATTTAATGCTGCTGTAAACATATCTGTATTAGATGCAGTAAAGTAAGCGCCATTAGAACGTGCGAATGGAATACGGTTACCACCGATAATAGCAACGCGGCGAACAGTGTTTTGGCTCATAATTTTATCCTGTTGAACAGAGGTATTGGTATTAGATGGTGCTTTTGTTTGCGTTGAAGCAGTTGTTTTAGCACGGCTAGTCGTGCGGGTACGTGTAGTTTTTGTCGTACTCGTGTTGGAACGGGTTGCAGTGTTGCTACTTTTGCTTGTACGTTTAGCAGTTGATGTATTTGACACAGAATCCGTTGCAGAATTTTCCACTGCTGGATTTTCTTGAGTTGTTTTGCTCATAAGGCTTTTCCAAGCATGTTAAGGGTCTACTTGATGCGTACATTAGCACAATAGTATGACAGCTGAATTGACTACAATGACATTGCAGAATGCATTCAGGTCAAGACATCTGATAATTAACTCAAGTATGATTTAGCACAAACGGGTAACGCTATTGAAATGTGGGCATTTGGCATCATATTGATGTTAAAAGATATCGTGTAATCCATCAAAAAATGAATTTATGAGAGATAATAATCATGACTGATCAATATCAAACATTTGCAAAATCTCCTATTGGTAAATTTGTCATTAAAAATTTGGGTTTACCATCCCCAACTTTTTTAGATCGTTTTGAGTCTGCAACACCAGTGGTAAAAGGTGCAGTACTTTTAGGTGCAGCCCCTGCAAGTGATTTGTCTGCATCAATTGCACAAGTTTTAGCTAATGTACATGCCAACAGTTATGCAGGTAACAATGCAGAATTGCAACAAGCTGCGGCAAAAGTGGGCTTAAATTTAGGTGCATTCAATCCAGGCGATAAAGAATCTAAATTTAAAGTGGTGGTGTTTGATGCTTCAGGTATTGAAAACTCTGAACAATTAAAAGCGCTTTATGAGTTCTTTAACCCAATCGCACGTCAAATTCAGGCTTCTGGTCGCGTGGTGGTGATTGGTACTACACCAGAAACTGCAGGCAGTGTGAAAAAAGCCATTGCACAACGCGCTTTGGAAGGTTTTGTAAAATCGGTAGGCAAAGAATTTAAAAAAGGCATTGCGGCTAACTTAATTTATGTCGATCAAGGTGCTGCAGCAAACTTAGAATCTACGTTACGTTTTGCCATTTCACCACGTTCAGCTTATGTGTCAGGTCAGGTGATCCGTGTGTCGAATGCTGCAACTGTAGAGGTAGATTGGGCAAAACCATTGGCAGGTAAAACTGCTGTAGTGACAGGTGCAAGCCGTGGTATTGGTGAAGCGATTGCGCATGTGTTGGCACGTGATGGTGCACACGTTATTTGCCTAGACGTTCCACAACAACAAGCAGATTTAGACCGTGTTGCTGCTGAAATTGGTGGTTCAACGCTAGCAATTGACATTACTGCTGCAGATGCAGGCGAGCAAATTAAAACAGCTGCCGCTGCGCAAGGTGGTTTGGATATTATTGTGCATAATGCGGGGATTACCCGTGACAAAACTTTGGCAAATATGAAACCAGAGCTTTGGGATTTAGTCATTAACATCAACTTGTCTGCAATTGAGCGTGTGAACGATTACTTATTGGCAAATGATGGTTTAAATGCCAATGGTCGTATTGTTTGCGTATCTTCAATTTCAGGTATTGCAGGCAACTTGGGTCAAACCAACTATGCAGCATCTAAAGCTGGTGTGATTGGTGTCGTGAAATTCACCGCACCTGTTTTAAACAACGGCATCACCATTAATGCCGTTGCACCTGGCTTTATTGAAACGCAAATGACCGCGGCAATTCCTTTTGCTATTCGTGAAGCAGGTCGTCGTATGAACTCTATGAGCCAAGGTGGTTTACCTGTAGACGTTGCAGAAACCATTGCTTACTTTGCTTCATCGGCATCGACAGGTATTAATGGTAACGTGGTACGTGTTTGTGGTCAAAGCTTGTTAGGGGCTTAACACCTTCAAAGTTCTCTCCCTTGGGGAGAGGATTTAGGAGAGGGAGATAAGGGGATAGATTATTAACCCTTCTCTCTAGCTTTCTCCCAGCGGGAGAAAGAACTCCATTAAATAAATTAGAAAAACTTCTCAAAGGTTCAGTATGAATACTCGCCATTTTAGTCAACTTCCAAAACCCTATTTAGCCTATCCAAAAGTGATTCAGGGCTTAATTTTTAAAAAGCCAAAAGGTGAAAAAGTTCTGCCGCAAGTTGAATATGTGGTGGATTCATTCAAGGTCGATCAAAAGCACTTAAAAGCCTATAATGCAGTGACAGGTTTTAAAAATAACGGCTATATTCCTGCAATTTATTTGGCTGTATTGTCACAAAGTCTGCAAATGCACATGATGACCCAAGAAGCATTTCCATTTGCAATTTTGGGCTTGGTGCATATTCGCAACCAAGTCAAACAAAGCCGTAAAGTTGGATTGAATGAACAACTGACCTTGTCGTGTAAATTTGGTGAATTGCAACCACATGATAAAGGCGTACAGTTTGATTTTATTACCACTGTTAAAGTAGGCAATGAGGTGGTGATTGAAGGTTTAACCACGTATTTAGCACGTCAAAAAACCACCACTAAAGCAGCTGCAAAATCTGCAGAAAGCAAAGCGCTAAACTATGCCGTTCAAGCTGAATGGGATATTTCTGAAAATACAGGTCGCCGTTATGCTTTAACGTCTGGCGATTTTAACTTAATTCATATCCACGCGATTACTGCAAAAGCATTTGGCTTTAAACAAGCGATTGCGCACGGCATGTGGAGCAAAGCCAAAGCCTTATCTAGTTTAACTTTGCCAGATGCTTATGAAGTCGATGTGTGGTTTAAGTTACCTATGTATTTGCCATCTAAAGTTGAGTTTTTAACTGCAACGGACGCTAAAAATACAGACTTTTTAATTCGAAACAGTAAAAACCAAAAACCGCACGTGACAGGTGTTGTCACCGCGCTTTAATTCAGTGATCGAAAGCCTAAATCCTTTGGATTTAGGCTTTTTATTTGCGCTAGCTTTTTATTAATAATAAAAACGAGATAGACAGGACGATGCAACATTTAAAGGATTATATTTTTGCTGAAACTGAAAATTATCGTGGATGGGTTGCACCTGAGTTTCATGATTTAGCGATGCAATTTAGCCGTTTGCAAAATGCACGTAGCCAACAGGGCGGAGCTGCTTTAGCGGTGTACTTTCAAGGTCAGAAAGTCGTCGATATTTACACAGGTAAAAAGTCGCCAGATGAAGACTGGCAAGCCGATACGTTATCGGTATGTTATTCCACAGGCAAAGGTGTATTAGCGACACTGGCACATATTTTGGTCAGTCAAGGACTGGTCGATTACGATACTCCCATTTATATATACTGGCCTGAATTCGCCCAAAATGGCAAAGCATTGATGACCTTAAGGCATGTGCTGAGTCATCAAAGTGGTTTATATGACATCCGTAATATCATTGCCGATGCGACTGAAATGGCAGATTGGTCGCACATGCTGGATGTGTTGGCTCAAGCCAAGCCACGTTTTGATGTAGCAAGTGAGGCAGCGTATCAACCTTTAACTTTTGGCTGGCTGGTCGGTGGGATTTTAGAAAAAGCTACAGGTCAAACATTGGCTGAATTGATGCAGCAATACTTGGTTGAATCTTTGGCTTTGGATGGGGCGTATTTTGGTGTGCCTGCGTCTGAGCTTTCCCGTGTCGCACGACCATTTAAAACTGCTGTGACATCAGCGCAAACAGATGCATCATCTACAAATAAACAGACAGCTAAAGTTAAAAACCAAGCTAAATCGAGCAAACGTCCTGTATCAATATTCGATAAAGTCATTGCATGGAGTGGGCAAAATCCGCAAGACTTTCAGGATGGCATGATTCCCAAAGGCATGAAAAATTTTAGTTTTTTTAGTGATACAGGCTTACAAGCCGTGATTCCTGCTGCCAATGGTGTATTTACTGCCCAAAGTTTGGCACGTATTTATGCCATGTTGGCGCAGGGTGGATCATGGCAAGGTCAGCAATTGATTCAGCCTGAAGTTTTTCAGCAATTGAGCCAAGTACAATATGTACAGCGTGATCGGGTCATGCCTATCCCGATGCATTGGCGATTAGGCTATCACCGTGTATTAAGTTTGGGTAAGCGCTCTCACGGTTTTGGACACATGGGTTTTAATGGTTCAGGCGCGTGGTGTGATCCTGACCGTCAACTCAGTTTTGCCTATACCCATAATTTTGCTGCAGGTTCTTTAATTGGTGATTATCGACTTTGGGGACTGAGTCAGGAAGCCATTCGCTGTGCAGATCGGCAATTGCAAGGGCGTAAAGGCTGGTTTTAGGCGTGATTGTACGTTCACTCTTTGCCAAAAAAACAGTATGCTTAGACCTGTAAAAAGGAGCATTCATGTATCAGGTACTTGCGCGTAAATATCGTCCTCGTAATTTTAATGAATTGGTGGGACAAAACCATGTATCACGGGCATTGACCAGTGCTTTGGAACGTGGGCGTTTGCACCATGCTTATCTTTTTACGGGAACACGTGGTGTAGGTAAAACTACCATTGCGCGTATTTTGGCCAAATGCCTGAACTGTGAAACAGGCGTGACATCTACCCCATGTGAAGTGTGTCCGACCTGTACTGCGGTCAATGAAGGTCGTTTTATTGATTTAATCGAAATTGATGCGGCGTCACGTACTAAGGTTGAAGACACACGTGAGTTGCTTGATAACGTACCTTATGCACCGACTCAGGGGCGTTTTAAGGTTTATCTGATTGACGAAGTGCACATGCTGTCTACGCATTCGTTCAATGCTTTGCTAAAAACTTTGGAAGAACCGCCTGAGCATGTGAAGTTTCTGTTTGCGACCACAGACCCACAAAAACTCCCTATTACTGTGATTTCGCGCTGTTTGCAATTTACTTTGCGTCCATTGCAGGTCGATGAAATTACCAGTCATTTAACGGATATTTTAGCCAAAGAACAGATTGTTGCAGAGCAAGATGCAATTTGGCAGATTGCTGAATCTGCGCAAGGTTCTTTGCGTGATGCGATGTCTTTGACAGACCAAGCCATTGCTTATGGTCAGGGTGAAATTCATCATCAAGATGTCAAAGACATGCTGGGCTTGATTGATCGCACCATTATCTATGATTTGATTTTAGCGATTCATCAAAACCAACAGCAGCGTGTGAGTCAGTTGTTATTACAATTTAGACAGCAAGCTTTAGATGTGTCTTTGGTGTTGGATCAGTTAATTTCGACACTGCATGAATTGGCAATCATGCAATATCTGCCAGATTTAAACCTAAAATACAGTGCTGAAATTAATCAAAAAATTCAGCAGCTTGCGGGTCTGATCTCTGCACAAGATTTACAGTTGTATTATCAAATTGCTTGTAAAGGACGCGCCGATTTACAAATTGCCGTAACCCAAGAACAAGGCTTTGAAATGTGTGTACTGCGTTTACTGGCATTTCGACCTTTGCAAGCCAATGAAGTGTTGGTTGCTGCGCCACAAAATACTGCACAAACAGCGGCTTCCCAGCCAGTTGCTCAAATGGAGCAAACTCCACAAGCTGTGGCAACTCAAAATACAGCACAAGCGGAACAGCATGTAACTGAATTAGATGCGGTTGCAACACCTGATCTTGATGGATTTGACTATGAGGATGACGATTATTCAGATCACACCACGACACAAACCAGTGTTGCAGAACCTTCTTCAGATGATTTTTTAGATGAGGATGAGCCTGAAGCTTTAACACATCAAGATCAACAGTTGATTCAAGCGCAACAATCGACTCCGCAAGCGCTACACTCAACAGCTGCGATTTCACCAGAATCTATGTCAGAACCTGCAGTGAATGAAGAAACTGCAATACAGGCTGAGGATAAGCAATCTGAATCTATCGTGTTTGATCCAAATGCAGATGCACAATTGTTTGGTTTAGATGAAGATGCCTCATCGGTAAGCACTACATCTGATGTGCAAAGTCATGATGATTTTTTACTGGAAAGTTTTGATGCCGTTGCACCGTTAGGTGATCTTGCTGCATCAGCCGAAACATCGCTAGTTTCATCTACACTACAATCGAATAATGCTTCACCGTCAATTACACAAAATGTAAGTAATGCAGAAACCGCTTTATTTGATTTAGCAGCGACTGAAGTCGAACCGAATGTTGCCAGTGCGACAGCACAACCGCAGCAAACCATAGCATCTAATGCCGATGATCAATTAATGCCGCAGGATATTCTGCGTTTACAGCCGCAAGTTTTAGAAGGTGAGTGGACTTTAGACAAGTGGGAATATTGGTTTAGACACAGCGAGTTGTCACCTGCCGTGCAAGAATTGGCGCAGCATGGCGTAATGACGGGGCAGATTAATGCTGAATCGGTTTTTCATATTCCTGAGCAATATCAGCAGTTATTGACTCAACTGCAACATGCTTTAGAAAGTGCTTTAAAAGAACAGTGGAGTAAAACTCTGTTTAAAGTGCAATATGAAAATGTGGATGACACGACACCGTACATTTTGCAGCAACAGCGCAAACAACGCGCTTATCAACGGGCTGAAAATTTATTGCATCAAGAACCGATTGTGAAAGATATTTTGCAAAACTTTGATGGCGAATTACATAACATTCAGTTGAAATAACCTGTTGTTAGCTTTTGTTTGCAGAATTTTAAGGCTGGGTCAAACCAGCCTTATTTTTTGCTAAGCGCAAGCTGAATCTGTGCTTTTATATGGCTGTAATGCTTCGCGGATGGAGTCAGGAATCGGGCAGTTTTGGCGTGTAATTCGATCTACAAATACATGCACCACTTGTCCTTGTGCAGCGGCAAGATTTTGATTGTTTTTAAAAATTGCCAAATCATAAATTAAGGATGAGTTTCCAATTTTTTGAATAGCAACACCTACTTCAATCATTTCAGGATAGGACAATTCCTGCAAAAAATGACAGGTGGAATTGACCACTAAACCAATACAGGGTGATCGTTTGGGTTCAAAGCCTGCTTTTTGCATCAGTAGGGCATTGGCTGCGCTGTCAAAATAGCTGTAATAAGTGACATTATTGACATGTCCATACATATCGTTGTCTGCCCAGCGAGTTTGGATGGGAAAGAAAAAAGCGTATTGCTCACGGGTTTTGGTGTCAGGTTTCACAAGTTTACCTATATTTTTATCGACGTGGTGTCATGCTTTAATGGGTGGAAATCATCCCAAATAAATGTAGAAAGTTAAATACAGAACGTTAAGCGTAAATGTTAGGCATAAATGGCTTGGTAAATCTGTAACGCATCCTGCATTTGCATTGCTCTCGGGTTGTTTTGCAATAAACGGCTTTGCAGCATCGCATCTTCTGCCAGTTGTGGCAGCATGTTTTCTGCTATGCCTAGGGCATTGAGTTTTAACACCAAGCCACTTTGATCTAAATGATTTTGTAAATGATCAATAAACAAATCACATAATCCATCTGTGCAGCCTTTACTGCGTGGGTCTAACCAACACATCAGTTCTGCATAATACTGTTTGGCTGCAGGCGCATTAAATTTTAAAACTTCGGTTAGTACCAATGCATTGCTATGCCCATGTGAAATATGGAAATGTCCGCCTAAAGGATAGGCAAGCGCATGTACCGCAGCCACAGGAGCATTGGCAAAGGCTTGTCCTGCCAGCATTGAACCAAACAGCATGTTTTGCCGTGCTTGCATATTGCTGCCATCTTCAAGCACTAATTTTAAGTTTTGATCAAGTAAACGCAGCGCATGTTTTGCCAGAAAATCTGAATACGCATTTTTTTTGATTTTAGAAGTATAGGCTTCAATGGCATGTACCATCGCATCTATACCTGTGGCTGCGGTAATCTGTGCAGGTAGATGACGGGTAAAATTGGCATCTAAAATGGCAACATCGGCATATAAAATAGGAGAAACAATGCCTGTTTTACTGGTTGCACCTGTGGTGACAATGGAAATAGGTGTGACTTCTGAACCTGTACCTGCCGTTGTGGGAACTAAAATGAGTGGTAAACGTGGTGCTTTCGCATTGCCAACACCGTACAAGTCCGACAGTTGTTGAGTTTGTTCGGAATGACTCAGCACGGCAATAATTTTGGCGACATCCATCGCACTACCCCCACCAAAACCTAATACAACATCAATATTTTGCTGTTTGGCAAAATCAACTGCTTCTAACACAATCTGTTCTGCGGGGTCGGCTTGCACATTCGAGTAAATGGCATAGTCCAGTTGCAGTTGCTTTAAAATTTCTAAAATAGGTTGATGTAATTGTTGTTGTAAAATGCCAGCATCGGTGACCAATAACAAACGCTTATAATTTTTTTCGGTTAAAACCGTTTTTAGTTCAGAAATTGAACCCAATCCAGAAATAATGTTGCCAACTGTTTGAAATTGAAAATGCTGCATCGTCTTTATTCCTAATTTTTATACTTAATTCAACATTATTGTAGGGTCACGATATAGGATTCATATCATAAATAACTTAACATAAGACTCTTAAAAATAAAGTAGCTTTGAGGTTGTTTATGTCATCCAAAACGCCATATAAGGTGTTATGTGTTTGTTTGGGAAATATTTGCCGCTCTCCAACGGCAGAAATTGTACTTCGACATTTTTGTGATGAACAACAACTCAATGTGTTGGTAGATTCTGCTGGAACCAGTAATTATCATCCAGGCAAAGCCCCAGATTTACGCAGCCAAAAACATGCGTTCAAACGTGGTTATGACTTATCTACATTGCGCGCGCGTCAGTTACGTATACAAGACTTTGTCGAGTTTGATTTGATTTTGGCGATGGATTTTGAAAACTTAAGCAATATTCAATCTTTAATGCGCCGTGCTGAAGCTGAACTGGGCAGTTTGCGCGCTGAAATAGCCTTAATGAGCGAACACGATCCGCATTATACGCAGCAAGAATTACCCGATCCATATTATGGCGAAGCCGATGGTTTTGAGCGGGTGCTCGATCAATGCGAGTCGAGTAGTCGCGCATGGGTGAAAGTTTTACAACAACAATTTGAATTGAAGGTTTAAGTCATGCACATTCACTACAACATGCAACTCAAACCGTTCAATACGTTAAATTTAGATGCAACTGCATCGCATTATGTCAAAATTGAAAATATTCAAGATGTACAGGATGCTTTGGCATTTGCCCAGAAAGAACAATTAAATGTGCTGATTTTATCGGGTGGTAGCAATATGTTATTGCCTGAACATATTCATGCCTTGGTCATGCACATGGATATTCAGGGCATCGAAAAATGCGCTGAAGATGATGCAAGTGTCACCCTAAAAGTTGGGGCAGGACAAGTCTGGCATGAGTTTGTGTTGTGGAGTACGGAACAAAAGTTATATGGTCTGCAAAATCTGGCTTTAATTCCAGGTTTGGTCGGCGCTTCACCTGTGCAAAATATTGGTGCTTATGGCGTTGAAGTCGGTGAGTTTATTGAAGCTGTGCAGGTTTATGATCGTGAATGCCAACAATTCAGCTCAATTGTTGCAGCAGATTGTCAGTTTGCCTATCGACACAGTATTTTTAAAGATCATCCCAACCGTTACATCATTACCCATGTGACTTTTAAACTGTTAAAACAGGCGGCGTTAAAATTAAATTATGGCGACTTAAAAGCTGCAGTAGGCGATGAGCAAACTGCTGAAAATCTGCAGCAACAAGTCATTCAAATTCGCCAAAGTAAGCTGCCTAATCCTGCAGAATATCCAAATGTAGGTAGTTTCTTTAAAAATCCTGTGATTTCGACTCAGCAATTTGACCAAATTGCAGCACAATTTCCAAATTTACCCCATTACCCACAGCCGAATGCGCAAGTTAAAATTGCAGCAGGCTGGTTGATTGATCAAGCTGGCTGGAAGGGAAAACAACTGGGTGTGGTGGGTATGTTTCATAAACAAGCGTTGGTTTTAGTCAATTATGCCGATGCCACTTTGGCAGATGTGCAACACACCTATCGTGCTGTGCAGCAAGATGTTTTGAGTCGTTTTGGTATTTCACTAGAACCTGAACCTGTGTTATTTGATGAAACAGGTTTGATTCGTGCACATCAACCAGTAGGTTAAGTGAAGATGAAACAGAATCATTGGATGCTCAGATTGGTACAAATTGCTGCCGTGCTATTTGTATTGTTTGCAGCGTTCATGATTTTTATCTATTCACCTTTTTATTCTACTTTGGTGGTCAAAACGCTGAACACTTTGGTACCTGTAGAAGTGAATCAAGTGGCAGCAAAAAGTCAGCAAATGGCGGCTTTTAGTGATCAAGACAGCTTGGAACCCGGTTCAGATTTATGGATTGCCCGACAAGCTTATTTGAAGCTGATGGAGCAAGAGATTCAATCTGAAAATTCGAAAAATTTAACTTTAATTCAGGCTCGTTATAAAGCCTTACAAGCGCTTATTTTAGAAGAACAAACGCAAAAAAAATTAGCATCTGAGCAAGAGTTGCCGCAAGTCCCATTGTTGGTGTCTAATGCAGCTTCTGAAGCAGTTGTAGAAGACCCATCCGAAAATGTAAAAGCCTTGCTCAATTTGGATAGTCATGAAAATCAGGCACTGATGGAACAATACTTGGCATTTTTAAGCACTCATAAAATTGCCGAAACCGAAAGTGAGCCTGTAGATGAAGAAATCTTTAAAGATATTGCCTTGATTCATCAACAAAATATTCCAAAAATACCTGCAAACTCTAAACCTTATGCGATTGTGGTTTTAGGTGGTGGCTTAACTTTAGATGAAAATGGCAAAGATATTGTGGTGAATCATTACACACGTTTGCGTCTGGAAACCACTTTGGCTGTTGTCAAACAATATCAATTGCCAATCGTATTAAGTGGTGTCGAAGCACCTTATATGCAGCGTTGGTTAAAAAAATATGATGTCGAAGCAAAATTATTAGAAGATCGCAGCATGAATACTTGTGAAAATTCACGTTTTAGTTCTTTATTATTACAAAAAAAAGGGGGGGCGCCGACAGTGATTTTGATTACAGACCGTTATCACATGCCACGCACCCGCCGTTTATTTGCTTTGAATGGAATTGAAACGATTCCAGTCGAGGCTCCCATGCCGACTCAACTGACTGCATGGCGTCCAAGTGAACAAAACTATGATCATAGCCGCCGTGCCAATTATGAAATGCTTGCCACCATTCGGGATGTCTTGATTGGTTCTAGCGCATGTCGCGAGGTGCCATAATGCCTGATATTCCATTTTTAAACCCAAGCGTGTTGAAGCAATTAGATTTGCCAGTGCCGAGTCGGGAAACCACACCACAAATTCTACAACCTTTAAATTTGAATCGTGGTTTTGAACCGAGTGTTGAGTTACAAGCCTATCGACAGCTTTATGGTTTTCATTTGTTGGACTGTGAACATTGGCAAGGCTATGTGCAAATGCCGTTGTTTAAATTGCATGTGCAAATTTTTCAACCCGATTTAAGCAAAACCAAATTTGATCAGGTGCAGGGCACGGTATTTCTACTGCATGGCTATTTGGAACATAGCGGGATTTATCAACCTATCGTCAAAGAATTATTAGAGCAGGGCTTTAGTGTTTTGACTTATGATTTGCCCGGACATGGATTGAGTGATGGTTATCCTGCCAACATCAAAAATTTTGATCATTATCAGCAAGTATTACATGCGGTTTATCAATATGTAAAAAATGCCGATCAATTGCCAAAACCGTGGTTGGGCATTGGGCAAAGTACAGGTGGTGCAATTTGGATGCATCACTTGTTGGAATTTGCTCAGCGCCGTGAAAATCCATTTGTAGAGCGTGTGTTGTTGTTATCGCCTTTGATTCGTCCTGCAAAATCGGCATGGTGGCATAACTCTGTTGGTTTGGGCATTATCCGTCGGATTAAGCGTGAAGTGCCGCGACATTTCCGACGCAATAATCATAATCCTGAATTTTTACGCTTTGTGCGTTTAAAAGACCCGCTGCAACCTAGAATGATGGGCATGGATTGGATTTTAGCCATGTCTAAATGGATGTTGGAGATGGAAGAACGTCCAGCTTGCCGTATTCCTGTTTGGTTGGCACAAGGGGCGCAAGATCAAACCGTAGATTGGCGCTACAACATTGAGTTTATTCGGCGTAAATTCCGCCTGCAAACCTTACTCATGTTAGAAGAAGGCTCGCATCAATTAATCAATGAACGTGCGGATATTCGTGCGGCTTTAACAGGGCTGATTCCTGCATTTTTACATGCACATAGCTCTAAGACTTATTATTAATTTATCAACCATCTTTTAAATACGGCTCTACATTTGCTTTGATGCTGTTCTCGGCATCAAAGCATATTTATGCTGCGCTGCTCATTAAAATGTGAAGCGATTTCTAAAATAAAATAGTACTTCACATTTATTTTTTATTTCATGCTCGAGTTTCATGTTTCAGTGCTATGCTCATGTTTATAAAATAAGCTAAATTTGAAAAACTCCTTAATTCTAGGGATAGTGTTTACATCAAAACGATTGATATATTTACAAACATAATCAAGGGGATGAATGATGGCAGAAATGGAAGCGATATTACCCGTACCGGTTTTAATTGTTGAAGATGAGCCTATTATTCAGTCACGTCTTAGAAAAATTTTGCATGATATTGGCTATCAAGATGACATGCTATTTTTCGTGAGTCATCTTAAAGCTGCAATGACGTGTATAGAAGATCATCCGATTGCTTTAGCTTTAGTCGATTTAGGCTTGCCCGATGGCAATGGTAAAGAACTAATCGAACAATTACATTTTAGAGATCCAAGCGCATTAATTTTGGTGATTTCTGCATGGAGCACCCAAGACAGCTTATTTTCTGCAATTCAAGCAGGTGCAACAGGCTATGTGCTTAAAGAACGTGATGATACTGAAATTATTATCGCAATACGCAGCATTTTAAGAGGTGGTGCACCGATAGACCCATTTATCGCCCGTGAAATTTTATCGCAAATTTCACATCAAAAAGTACCCGTGCTGACCGAAGATTTATCAGATCGCGCCGATGCTCAAGCATTCAACTCACATTATGAACAGCTCACCAATCGTGAATTAGAAATTTTAAATCTGGTGGCGCAGGGCTTAAGTAACCGTGAAATTGCTGAGCAATTATTTGTGTCGCGTTATACCGTTGAAAGTCATATTAAACATATCTATCGGAAGTTGTCGGTCACTAAACGCACTAAGGCTGTCAGTACCGCTAGAACTTTAGGTCTTTTATGATTCAAAGGCTTTGGCAGTGTGGTTTGGGCGTGTTGTTATTGTTCTGTGCGTGGCAAAGCTATGCGCAGCAAGTGGTGTACCCAATTAATCAGTACTGCAATGTGCATGTACTTTCAATCAGCTCTGCCAAAACAGCATCACATAATAAAAAACCTGAAACGGGTTGGGAAAATGTTCAACTGCCCGACGTTTGGGATGATCGCTGGAAAAATTATAATGGTGGGGCGTGGTACAAAATAGAGTGGGAGTGGTTTTGTGAGCGTGATCATCGTTTAAATCAACCCATCGTTTTTGCACTGAATTTTTTAAATAGTGCAGGGGCAGTTTATCTGAATCAAGATTTACTTTGGGCAAGTCAACATTTAGAAGAGCCTTTGTCAAAAAACTGGAATATGCCACGTTACTGGATTTTACCTATTTCAGGCTTAAAACAAGGTAAAAATCAAATATTGGTCTATGTAAATGGATATGCATTTCAAAATGCGGGTATAGGAAAAATAAGTTTTAATAATGTGCATAACAATATTGAACAGCACCAGCAAAGTATATGGAATAAACGTACTTTATTTGAAATTAATGCGATTTTATCTGCCACTTTAGGCATTTTATGTTTGGTTATTTGGCTGTTTTTACGCCGTGATCAGAGTTTTGGTTGGTTCGCGTTGAGTTGCATGTTCTGGTTATTATTTATTTCTCATTTTTTAACCACAGAAACCTTTCCATACCCAAGTGTATTGGTGGCATCTCAAGCCAATTTAAGCTTTTTTATCCTCTATGTTTTAGCTTTTAGTCTGTATTTAATTAGGTTTGTCAATCAACGCTTGCCAATATTGGAAGAAAGTATTTTTATTCTGAGTTTAGCGGTAATCGTTTGTGTGTTTTTAACACCCTTAGATTATGTCAAACTGGTATTTGGGATTGTCTTTTTAAGTTATGCCAGCTTACTAGTCGTGGTTTATTTTTATTTGGCGTATTTAGCGTATAAATCCCCAAAAACAGAAGTATATCTGCTGCTATTTTGTTTAACCTTGATTGGCTTTTTTGCGGGTGTAGATGTATTTCGTTTAAGTAATGCGGCAACGGCAAGTTTATATCAGCCATTATCACCGTATACCTCGCCAGTAATTACTTTATTTATTGCGATTATTTTAGGCATGCGCCTAAAAAGAAATATTCAAAAAATTGAGAAATTTAATCAAGATTTAGAGCTTAAAGTTTTTGAAGTCAGTGATGATTTAAAACGCAGTATGTCAGAAAAGCATTATTTAGAATTGGAAAATGTGCGTTTGCAAGAGCGGATTCATCTATCGCATGATTTGCATGATGGTTTGGGTGCATCTTTGGTACGTTCCATGATTATGGTCGACCAAAGCGAACAGAACATGAGTAATCAGCAGTTCTTATCTATGCTGAAATTACTGCGTGATGATTTACGTCAAATTATTGATAGTGGTTCTTCCATTGGTTCTAAAGTGCCTGAAAATCCTAAAATTTGGGTTGCGCCAGTACGTCATCGTTTTAGTCAATTGATGGATGAAATGGATATTCATTCCAAGTGGGATTTTCCAAATGAATGGGTGATTGAGCCGAATTCGTTACAGTGCTTAACTTTGATGCGGGTATTAGAAGAAAGTTTAACCAATGTGATTAAACACAGCCAAGCCAAGCATGTATCCGTCAGTATGCAATTTGTACCGCCTAAGCAATTGGTACTTAAAATTCAGGATGATGGTGTAGGTTTTGAAGCCAATAGCGTGCTTGAACATGGCATGAGTATTGGGATGCGCAGTATGAAAATGCGTTTAGAACGGGTTGGAGGGCAATTAAAATTAAATTCGACACCTGGCTATACGTTAATTCAGGCAGTTTTAACTTTAGATCCCGCTTATCTAAATTCCCCAAGATGAATTGATCATCTTGAGGGGGCTGAAACGAATATTTTAAGCGTCTTCAGCAGGTAACAACATTAAAATGGATTCATTGAGCAGTTGTACCAAATCTTCCAAAATATTTGCGTCGTAAAGGTTTTCATCGAGCAGCACGCGTTCACCATTGGCAATTTTTTGCAGCGTAGGGATAGATGCTTCTGCGACACAAATCGCTTCACCATTCGCCCAAAATAAAACTTCATCTAGCTGATTTGCATAAAGTAGGCGAGAGGCGGGTTCCAACATGATTTGATAACCCTGATCTAGCGCATCTTCTAAATCGCCTACACCTATTTCATCTACTTCAGGAATATTTTCAGGATATTTCGGTTCAGACATTAAGCTTAAAATCGCATCATCCAACACCGATGAGTTTTGTAAACGCGCCCACAATTCTGCTTTCAGATAATCCAATTCTGTCGCAGTCATTTCGCCAATTTGGGTACTTTTTTTACGAACAAGGTCTTGTAGTGGCGTGCGTAACATTTCATCGGCAGAGAATTTATCGCTCACTCGATCCATCATTTCACTAATATTCGGCATGCGGAAACCGAACGAGAACGTCAGACAATCATCTTCCGCCACGCCATAATGTGCCAAACCCGGTGGCACATAGAGTAAATCGCCAGGTGCAAGAACTTCATCAAAATTGACCTGCATTTCAGGCAATAATTTTAACGGTTGTCCTGCGACAAATTCAGTTTCAGCATCACACATTTGCCCAAGTTGCCAACGACGATGTCCATAGCCTTGTAGCAAAAACACATCGTAGAAATCAAAATGCTGACCTACAGAGCCGCCTTTAGGGGCATAAGACACCATTATGTCATCACGTCGCCATTGCGGAATAAAAGGAAATTTTTTCCAAAGTTCAGCGAGATCAAAAGAGTAATGATCAACGGCTTGTACCAATAGCGTCCACAACTTTGGCATTTTTTGAAAATCAGCCTTAATGAGCGGTGATGATTTCACAGTCCATTGATTTGGATCGCGATCTTTTTGTTTGATTAAACGGGCAGTCACATCTTCTTCAAGTGCCAGTTCCATTACATCACTAGGTTCAAGTAGGTTGGCAATTTCTGGGAGTGCATTGCGTACCAAAAGTGGTTTTTTTTGCCAATATTCACTTAGGAATTGTTCTGCGGTAATTCCGCCCAAAACATCTAAAGGTTGCGACATAAAATAGCCTAAGCAAGTTTTACCAATAATCTCAATATTGTCTGATTTGTCGCTGCAAAGGGCAAGGTGATTTATAGTCTTTATAAATATTCACGGCTGTTAAATTACACAGTTTTAAACTTAAGGAACCTGAATATTCAGCATTCTTAAAATACGACACAGTTGAATCATAGGTAGTCCCATTAACGTGGTCTGATCATTGCCTTGCATAGCTTCAAACAAGCTAATGCCCAAACCTTCACATTTAAAACTGCCTGCGCATTGCAGTGGTTGCTCGAGAGCAACATATCGTGCAATTTCATCATCGGTTAAGTTGCGAAATTTGACGGTGTAATGCTCTACAATTGTCTGTACAAAGCCTGTAGATTGCTGCTGCACACTGAGTGCCGTGCTGAAATACACGGTTTGACCTGAATTGGCGTGTAATTGTTGTATGGCTTTTTCTGAAGTAAGTGGTTTACCGATAAAAACATCTGGCTGCTGTTCACGCCATGCCACTTGATCTGAACCTATTACTATTGCATTAGGATATTGCTGCGCAATATAGTGTGCCTTTTCAAAAGCCAAGCGTTGCGCTAAATCATCTGCGTGCAATTCACCCTGTGCAGATTCATCAATATCAGGAGAAATTGACTTATACGCCAAATGCAGACGATTCATCAATTGCTGACGAGTTTGACTGCCAGACGCTAAAATAATTTCAGGATGTTGCATCAGATCATCACACCGCATAATCCATCAAAATATCTAAAGGCACATAAGACAATACTGACTGATGACAGGCTTGAATTTTAATTGGTGGTGCTTGACCTGCCTGATAGGCTTCAACCCAACGGGTGACGCAAATACACCAGAAATCACCCGGTTGTAAGCCGTTAAAACCAACTTCTGGTACTGGCGTGATTAAATCATTGCCAATTTTTTGCGAGAAATTTAAAAAATCAGAGGTCATTTGTGCACAAACGGTGTGCTGACCTAAATCGGTTGGGGCGGTATGACAAAAACCGTTACGAAAATATCCAGTAATAGGATCAAAGCAACAACTGGCGAGAGGTTCGCCCAAAACATTTAAACGATTGATATTTGGATCGGGATGAATAGACATAAGTGCGAGAAAGATGGTAGCTTTTTTCTATCATAATCAAAACTTTTGCTTTAAACAGCAATTCTACAAAAGTTGCTAACCTTTTTCTGCATAATCATTTAAAATCGTGGCGTTTTGATATCAATAAAGTGAGCTATACATGAACTTTCAGCGTATGACTGACCTCGATTTAGCAGGTAAGCGTGTCCTTATTCGTGAAGATTTAAACGTACCTGTTAAAAATGGTGTGATCACCAGCGATGCACGTTTACGTGCGGCATTGCCAACGATTCAAGCTGCTGTTGCCAAAGGTGCAGCAGTGATGGTGTATTCTCACTTAGGTCGTCCTGTTGAAGGTGAGCCAAAAGCTGAACAATCTTTAGCACCTGTAGCTGCGTATTTAACCCAAGCATTAGGTCAAGATGTTCAACTGATCACTGACTATTTAGATGGTGTAGACGTTGCTCCTGGTCAAGTCGTTTTATTGGAAAACTGCCGTTTTAACCACGGTGAAAAGAAAAACAACCCAGAACTTGCCGCTAAATATGCAGCATTGTGTGATGTATTTGTGATGGATGCATTTGGTACCGCGCACCGTGCAGAAGCCTCTACTGAAGGCGTTGCACGTTTAGCACCAGTGGCAGCAGCAGGCCCATTATTGGCTGCGGAATTAGATGCTTTGGGTCGTGCCTTAAAAACACCTGAAAAACCAATGGTGGCGATTGTTGCAGGTTCTAAAGTATCGACTAAGTTAGATGTATTGACTTCATTGTCTGATATTTGCGATCAATTAATTGTAGGCGGTGGTATTGCCAATACTTTCCTTGCTGCAGCAGGCTATAACGTGGGCAAATCATTATGTGAAAATGATTTGATTGACACTGCCAAAGCAATTGCCGCAAAAGTTTCTGTACCACTGCCAACCGATGTTGTAGTTGCAGATGCCGCTGAAATTAATTTTGAAGATTTCTTGGGTTCATTGGCAGCAGCGAAAGCAACTGTGAAAAAAGTTGAAGATGTTGCAGACAACGATATGATTTTAGACGTAGGCCCAGAAACTGCAAAAGCATTTGCTGAAATTTTAAAAACTTCAAAAACAATTCTTTGGAATGGCCCAGTGGGTGTATTTGAAGTTGATCAATTTGGTGAAGGTACGAAAGCACTTTCATTGGCGATTGCAGAATCTGCAGGTTTCTCTATTGCAGGCGGTGGTGACACTTTAGCTGCAATTGACAAGTATGAAGTTGCAGACAAAATCGGCTATATCTCTACAGGTGGAGGTGCATTCCTTGAATTTGTAGAAGGTAAAACCTTACCTGCAGTTGCGGTATTATTAGAACGCGCTTAAATCTAGAAAATTTATCAATAATTTTTAAAAAGGTTGACTTCGGTCAACTTTTTTATATTTATGTCATGCCGTAGTCATCAAAATGTCATAAATATGCAATAAACTGTAGTAAATGAATGACCTAACTGTAGGAAATGACGATGATTCAAAAACTAACACTTGCTGCTTTAATTGCTGCATCTTTAGCCTTGACTGCTTGTGCAAAAAAAGAAAGCGCACCTGCGACTGAAACTGATGCATCTTCTGCAGTTGTAGATAACGCTCAAGTTACACCAGAACAACAAGCTGCAATCGACGCAATTGACCAACCAATCTTGGATGAAGGCAACACCGATATTCCTGAAGACGTTGCAAATGCACCTGCTGACGTTGCGACTGCAGACACAGAAGTTGCTGCTTCTGAAGCGCAATAAGTGCTGAAAAACAACAAATTGTAGTAATTTGTTTAAAAGTCCCTGCTTTTGCAGGGACTTTTTTTTGAAAAAGGCGATTTGTTGCTGAATTGAAACAAATCACAGGGTAGAATAACCAACATTATTTGGGAGGATATTATGGCTCTTATTTCATTGCGCCAGCTCTTGGATCATGCCGGTGAACATGCTTACGGCGTTCCAGCGTTTAACGTCAACAACTTAGAACAAATGCGCGCAATTATGTTAGCCGCAGATGCAACCAATTCACCTGTAATTGTTCAAGCTTCGGCAGGTGCGCGTAAATATGCAGGTGCGCCATTCTTGCGTCACCTGATTTTGGCTGCAATTGAAGAGTGGCCACATATTCCAGTGGTTATGCACCAAGACCACGGTACAAGCCCTGATGTATGTCAGCGTTCGATCCAACTAGGCTTTTCATCAGTAATGATGGATGGTTCTTTGGGTGAAGATGGTAAAACACCAACGTCGTATGAATACAACGTCGAAGTGACGCGTCGTACTGTGCAAATGGCGCATGCGTGTGGTGTATCGGTTGAAGGTGAGATTGGCTGTTTAGGTAGTCTTGAAACAGGTATGGCAGGTGAAGAAGATGGCGTGGGCGCAGAAGGCGTACTTGACCACTCTCAATTGTTAACATCTGTTGAAGAAGCACGTAGCTTCGTTGCAGATACTAATGTGGATGCTTTAGCGATTGCTGTTGGTACTTCGCACGGTGCATACAAGTTTACTCGTCCACCTACAGGCGATATTCTTGCAATTGACCGTATTAAAGAAATTCATGCTGCGTTGCCAAATACACACCTTGTAATGCACGGCTCTAGCTCTGTACCACAAGAATGGTTGGCGGTGATTAACCAATACGGCGGTGACATCAAAGAAACTTATGGTGTACCTGTTGAGCAATTGGTTGAAGCAATTAAGCATGGTGTGCGTAAAATCAACATCGATACAGATTTACGTTTAGCTTCTACTGGTGCAATGCGCCGTATGATGGCAGAACAACCAAGCGAATTTGACCCACGTAAATTCTTCGCAAAAACTGTAGATGCAATGAAACAAATTTGTATAGACCGTTATGAAGCATTTGGTACTGCAGGTAATGCAGACAAAATTCGCCCAATTTCTTTAGAGAAAATGGTTGAACGTTACAAATAATTCTTAATTTAATTAAGAACTCGAAAGCCCACAGTCCTTGTGGGCTTTTTACTGATGAATCCACAACTTCCAATCAAGAACAAAAACAATCCTCGAGCGTGTCATGGAACTGATTGTAGCCGCAGCCTTTTGTAGTGTACTGGTCTCTATTTTATTAAAAGTCTGCAAAATGCAGGGTTTTAACCCTATGCAGATGATCACATGGAATTATGTCAGTGCCAGTGTGTTGTGTTTTTACTGGTTTAAACCCAACTTGGGCACGATCTCAATCCAACATACGCCGTGGTGGCTCATTATTAGTTTGGGTGTGTTGTTGCCGAGTGTCTTTTTAGCATTAGCAAAATCGTTAGACAGCGCAGGTATTTTAAAAACTGAAATTGCACAGCGTTTGTCAGTGGTTTTGTCTTTGGCAGCCGCTTATTTTATTTTTCAGGAAAATTTTAGCCAACTGAAAATTGTGGGAATCGCGCTTGGGATTATCGCAGTCTTATGTATTTTGTATTCGCATCGTGCTGCAGGGCAGTCTGCTAAAGCGCAACAAGGCATCTTATATTTGAGCTGTGTTTGGCTGGGTTATGCACTGATTGATGTTTTGCTTAAATACAGCACAGGTTTAGGACTGCAATTTGCAGTTGCGCTGAATTTGATGTTTGTATGTGCTTTTGTTTTGGCGATGGCTTATATCTTAATCCGCGATAAAAGCATGGGCAGTATGCAAAATATCAGTGCAGGTTTAATTTTGGGTGCACTGAATTTTGCCAATATTGCCTTGTATGTCAAAGCTCACATGCTGCTCAAAGACAGCCCTGCAGTGGTATTTGCAGGGATGAATATTTTAGTGGTGCTATTTGGCGTGATCAGTGGAGTATTGTTCTTTAAAGAAAAGCTGAAAAGCACGACCACTATTGGGCTAGGCTTGGCATTGCTTAGTGTGCTTTGCCTCGCTTATGCCATGACGGTTTAAGATAACTCAACATAAAGCGAAAAGGATGTCGCAATAAATCTGCAGTTTCTGCAAGACCATGCAGCATTGTGGTTCTATCGCAGATCGGGCAGCGCAGGGTTGGATAGCTTGGTTTGGCTTGATATAAATACAGTTTTTTACAACGTCGGCATTCTAGTTTTAGCGGCATTAAATTGAGCATCATACACCTCATTTTTATTTTTGATAGAGATTGAGTACAGATTGCAAATATAGATAAAGCAAAATTCAGACCAAAAATAGGGACAAATTTTGTCCCTAGTGTTATCGCATGTTTGTTTTACAGTTGCGTGAAAATCTCGCGTTTATCAAGGCGTGATTTTGGCAGTTTGGCATTAAAATCTTGTTCACTACGATAGCCTAAACACAATAAAACCGAAGGAATCAGTCCTTGCTCAGTGAGTTGCAGTTCTTGAGTTAAAATTGCTTCATCAAAACCACCAATTGGCGTTGCGTCAATTCCTTCAATGCCTGCAGCCAAAAGCATTTGTCCGAGTGCAATAAAGGTTTGATTTTCTGCCCAACGCTGAATATCGCCTTTTTCATTGCGGTAGTAATCGACATAACCTGTGCGGCTGTCTTTCTGACCTTGTTTAGCGGCTTCATCTTTAAAGCGTCCACTAGCAGCATCCTGATTAAGCAGGTTTTCTAAATGTAATTCGCTAATGTCAGCTTTGGTGCAAAATAAAATGGTATGCGAAGCATCTAAAACTTTAGGGGCGTTATAGGCGTACTTTCCAACTAAAGCTTTAGCAATACGTTGTTTGGCTTCAGGGCGATCTGCAATAAAAAAATGCCACGGCTGAATATTAATGGAAGATGGTGCTAAACGCAGAATTTCTAATAAACGCTCAAATTGTTCTGCAGGAATAGTGCGACTCGCATCATAGGCTTTGGTCGTATAACGAGTTTGTGCAACGTTGAGCAAATCCATGAATCATCTCCATTTAAAGACTATATTTGGGGCAGGTGTGCGCCAAAAGCTTAACATGCCTCGCTATGCTAACGGAATGAATCCATGTGCTATTTATGCGGTTAAGATGAGATGAGCACGACATAAACATCTTTAAACTTAGTGTTAAATTCAATCATGCAAGACGTTTTCACTATTGGTTGTTTATAGCAAATAGGCGTTAAATATAAACTTGAGCATGGTGCATCCCAAAGGTGTATGGATGGAATATATCAATTATTTTAAGCGTAAATTAAAAACTCAGCAGCAAATTGGCTTATGGGTAGGTTTAGCAGATGCGTATGGCACTGAAATTGCCGCCAATGCAGGCTATGACTGGCTTTTAATTGATGGGGAACATGCACCGAGTGATTTAAGAACCACTTTGTCACAATTACAAAGTATTGCGGCTTATCCCTCTCAAGCGGTGGTGCGCCCGCCGATTGGCAGTGTGCAACTCATTAAACAACTGTTGGATATTGGCGTACAAACTTTGCTGATTCCTATGGTTGAAAGCGTTGAACACGCTGAGTTGATGGTCAAAGCGGTACGTTATCCACCTGAAGGTATTCGCGGCGTAGGCGCAGCTTTAGCACGTGCAACTCGCTGGAACAGTATTCCAAATTATTACGCGACAGCGCATGAAAATATTTGTTTGCTCATTCAAATTGAATCGGTCACAGGTTTAGAAAATCTGGATGCTATTTTACAAGTCGATGGGATTGATGGGGTGTTTATTGGTGCGGTGGATTTATCTGCCACGATGGGTTATGAAGGCAATCCGAACCATCCAGAAGTACAAGCCGCTGTGGTCGATGCGATTCAACGGATTCGTGCAGCAGGCAAAGCAGCAGGGATTTTATCGACCCAACATGAAGTGACACAAAAGTATTTGGATTTAGGCACAGAATTTGTGGCAGTTGGGGTAGATACCAGTGTGTTGATGACTTCGCTGCGTGAGTTGTTGGCTAAATATAAAGCTGATGCCGAAGTGATTAAAACGGAAGGTGGGTATTAATCTGCTAGCTGAAGAGATTTTGGCTAAAGAGGTTTTAGTTAGCTATGTTTAGCTAAGTACCTTTAGCGTTGTATCCATTATTTTTATGTAAAGATGTTGCGCTTAATAGTTCCAATGACTCAGTTGCCAAGTTGCTAAGGCTTGATTTGGTTCAACTACTAAAATTAGTGCAGCATCTGCGCGCCAATCGCCTAATACAATTCTAGGTTTGCCGTGTTCATTGTGAATATTTGGACGATGCGTATGCCCATGAATTAACACATCTGCATGCTGCAAGGCTTGTGACACAGCATCTGCATTTACGTCCATGACATCATAACTTTTGATTTGATTGGCTTGCTGACTTTTTTTGCGGAAACCTTGTGCAAGTTTTTGCCGAAAAGCCAAAGGTGTTTTCTTTAAAATCCCTAAAATGATGGGATTGCGAATGATTTTACGGAATTTTTGATAGGACACATCATCGGTACACAGTGCATCGCCATGTTCTAAACGTACCTGTTGAGAACCAATATGCAGCGTGTACACATCGGGCAGGAGTTGTCCTGAAAACTGATCTAAAAATTTCTGACCCAAAGCGAAATCACGATTGCCGACAATAAAGTAAATTTGATTACCTGCTTGGCTAAATTGCTTTAAACGTGCAACAACTTCATCGAGCCACGCTGCGGTGTAATCATCGCCAATCCATGCATTAAACCAGTCACCTAAAATATACAGTTGGGTGTTTTTATTTTGATAAGCGTCTAGCAAATCTAAAAACCCCCGAACAAGTCGAGGGTGATTTGGTGACAAGTGTAAATCTGCGATAAACAGATAGGTCACGAATTATTCCTTGGAATCTCCCGAAATCCCTCTTTTAAAAGAGGGATTTCTCCTCCCTAAACGAATTTTAAAGCAGTACTTTAAAATGATGTGCGTAAGCGAGGTCGGGTAAGATTCTTATTCAGCAATGATTTTTGCAGATTCAATCACCACATTTTCTAGTGGAACATCTGCGTGATAACCACGGTTGCCAGTACGCACGCCTTTAATTGCATCTACAACGTCCATACCTTCAACAACTTTACCAAACACGGCATAACCCCAACCTTGTGCAGTTTTGCCTGTGTGGTTTAAGAAAGAGTTATTTTTTACGTTAATGAAGAACTGTGCAGAAGCAGAGTGAGGTGCTTGGGTACGTGCCATTGCAATTGTACCAACATCGTTGCTTAAGCCGTTGTCTGCTTCGTTTTCAATCGCATCACGTGTTGCTTTTTCTTTGAAGTTTTCATCCATGCCACCGCCTTGGATCATGAAACCATCAATAACACGGTGGAAAATTACGCCGTCATAAAAACCATCACGAACGTATTCTAAGAAGTTAGCAACTGTAATTGGTGCTTTTTCAGCGTTCAATTCTAAAACAATACGACCTTTATTGGTGTTTAATTCGACTTGAGGAAAACTCATTGTGTAATCTCCTAAACATGGACACGAATGCCATGGGTTTTTTGGTTGAGAGAAGCATAAGCAAACTGTAAACTACAAGGCAAGTAAAAACGTTATTTTCTTTGTTAAAAACAAGGAAAAGCGTTCTAATGGGTGATGTATGCTTCACTACTGAAGTTTCTGTAACCTAGTTTATCCAATTTTATTTTAGAAGTGATTTTATTGCTATGAAGCCAAATGATGTTGTTGCATCTCTGCCAAACACCCCGACACCAAGTTCAAATGCCTCTGTCGATGCTGTGCAGCAAGAACAACAGCCGGGCTTAGACTTTATACGTCAAGTCATTACCGATGATATTGCGGCGGGTCGCACTCAGCAGGTGGTGACACGTTTTCCACCTGAGCCGAATGGTTATTTGCATATTGGTCACGTGAAAGCAATTTGCTTGAACTTTGGCATCGCACAAGAATATCAAGGGGTGTGTAACTTACGTTTTGATGACACCAACCCAGATGCAGAAGAACAAGAATATGTTGATGGTATTGCCAATGACGTGAAATGGCTGGGTTTTGAGTGGAATGGCGAACCACGCTATGCATCAAGCTATTTCGATCAATTATATACATGGGCAATTCAGCTGATCGAACAAGGCGATGCTTATGTCGATTTGCAAACCCCTGATGAGATTAAGCTCAATCGTGGTTCTTTTGTAGAGCCGGGTAAAAATTCGCCATATCGTGATACGCCAGTAGCAGAAAACTTGGCTTTATTTGAAAAAATGCGCAATGGTGAATTAGGCGAAGGTCAGGCAGTACTCCGTGCCAAAATTGATATGGCTTCACCAAACGTACACATGCGTGATCCGATTTTGTATCGTGTTTTACATTCATCGCATCACCAAACGGGCGATAAATGGAAAATGTACCCAATGTATGATTATGCGCATCCATTATCAGATGCCATTGAAGGCATTACTCATTCACTATGTACTTTAGAATTCCAAGACCATCGTCCATTCTATGATTGGGTGGTGGAAAAGGTGAAATCCGAGGCTGTGCCGCGTCAGTATGAATCTAGCCGTTTGAATATTGATTACACCATCACATCTAAGCGTAAATTGCGTAAATTGGTTGAAGGCGGTTTTGTGAATGGTTGGGATGACCCACGTATGCCAACAGTGGTAGGTATGCGTCGTCGTGGCTTTACACCAGAAGGTTTGCGTGATTTCTGTAAGCGTGTAGGTGTGTCTAAGTCGGATGGTATTGTGGATGTTGCAATGCTTGAATATTGCATCCGTCAGTCATTGGAAAATACTGCAGCACGTGGTATGGCGGTGTTAAATCCACTTAAAGTGACTTTGACTAACTTGCCAGAAGCATTAGATTTGGTCCATGCACGTCATCCAAATGTAGATATGGGTGAACGTATCATTCCGCTGACTTCTGAAATTTACATTGACCGTAAAGACTTTGAAGAAGTGCCGCCTAAAGGCTTTAAGCGTTTAGTGCCTGAAGGAGAAGTACGTTTACGTCATGCTTATGTAATCAAGTGTGATGAAGTGATTAAAGATGCCAACGGCGAAGTTATTGAGCTGAAATGTTCAATTGACCCTGAAACTTTGGGCAAAAACCCAGAAGGTCGTAAAGTCAAAGGCGTGATTCACTGGGTCTCTGCAAGCAAAGGCGTTGCGGCAGAAGTTCGCTTATATGATCGCTTATTTACTGAGTCTGACCCAGAAGTGGGCGATGATTTCTTGGCAAATTTAAACCCCGAATCGTTGACTGTGGTACAAGCCATTGTTGAACCTGCATTGGCAACAGCACAACCTGAAGATCGTTTCCAATTTGAACGTGAAGGTTATTTTGTTGCAGATCAGTATGATCACAGTGCAGAAAAACCAGTGTTTAACCGCATTTTAGACTTAAAAGACAGCTTCAAACCTGGCAAGTAACACCTTATTTAAGTTTTAGCTTGCAACTTGAAAGCCCAACTTGATCAATTCAGGTTGGGCTTTTGGTTTTATCTATTTGAGGTTTATAGAATATTTTGTGAGATATACAGTGTCGCTAAAATGACTGCGATTAGCGGTTTTTATGCTGTTCCTGCTTCATCAGGATTTGCGGTAACTGCATTTTGGCTTTATCGCGTAGTTTCTTCTTAATATAGAGCACTAAAGCAAAGCAAGTGGTGGTCAGGGTCAGCATCATACTGTTCATATAACTCATCAATGAACTGACATAACCAATGGTGGTTAAACGATCCATCATCTTAAATACTTGCGGGCTGCTTTCCACACCTGTAATTGCCCAAGTGCATAAATGTTCACAGTTATTCATAATCAGATGATAATTGTTTTCATGCATTCTGGAGCGCATACGGCGTACCACTTTGCGGCCTTTATACTTGGGCGCATGATACGACTGCACAATAATATTTTTGCCGTGACTAAACTTTTCAATACTGGTCATTTCAATCGGGTGTTTTTTAAAAAGATGTGCAAAACCCGAATAGTGAATCACGCGACCACGCCCAGCATAGATACCATGATGGCTATAGCCGAAGTGTTTCACAATTAAATGTGCCCCTAAAGGAAATCGTGTTTTCTGCTTGAGCATCGTACGCTTGACCAATAAAGTAACATGAGTAGAGAAAAGAAATCAGGTTTTATAGTGTACTGCGTCTGAAGCAAATATGCGATAACCCATTCAGTTATATGCACAATTTGTAACATAGCAGGTATGGAGATGATAATGTTTTGTTCTCGGTGGAAGTGCTTATTGCTCTGTTATTTATTCTGCACGCCTACTGCACAAGCGGAAATTCGCGCATGGACGGTTAACAACAGTAAAATCAATGCAGATGTGGTGGAAGTGACACAGTTGTCACAGTTAGGCTTATATCTGAAAGATCGGCAAGGGAAACCATATCTGCAAATTTCACAACTACAAAAAAATCTACAGTCTTGTGAAAACATGCAATTTGCCATGAATGCAGGCATGTTTCATCCAGATTATTCGCCTGTGGGTTTGTATGTGGAACAAGGACGACAACTTAAAAAGCTGAACCGACAGCAACAGGGATGGGGGAATTTTTTAATTCAGCCCAATGCTGTACTGGCGTGGAATCATCAACGGGTGTTTTTAGGAACAACCCAACAATATGCCAATCAAGCGTTCAAAGCGCAGTATGCGACACAGTCTGGCCCAATGTTAGTTATTAATCGCCAGTTAAATTCACGTTTTTTGGCAGACAGTACTTCTTATAAAATTAGAAATGGGGTTGGGTTAAAAGACCAAAGCCTGTACTTTGTGATTAGTAACACGCCTGTGAATTTTCATCAATTTGCCACCTTTTTTAAAGATGAGCTGCAAACGCCAAATGCCTTGTATTTAGATGGTTCGATTTCTACAGCGTATATTCCGCAATTACAACGTCATACTCATCCACATCGCAATTTAGGTCCAATTTTAGCTTATATAGATCATCAAGGCTGTAAACCCTAACATTGGAATTTGGTTTTGGCTTGGCTGAATTTATTGTCCAATAAAACCTAAGGCTGTGCCTTGCATCCTGCAGATTTTGACTGCTTCTTCGCTTTTCATTTGTTTGACTTCATTTTCAAATTGCTTTTTTTGTTGTTTAAGTTGCTCATCTGAAATACCCATGTTTTTAGCAAAACTTTCCATTTTCTCCCAAGTTTCGGCACATTCTTTCGGCATTGGGCTACAGGCTGTTAAACTTAGGCTGAGTAGGGCAAGACAGCTAAGGCTAGTTTTTTTCATTGTCATTTTCTCTGTTTGAATAATTCGAATTTATTGGTGTAATGATTATGTGTAGAAATATTAGCGCATGATTATGAAGATATGATTGACTGCGTTTGAAAAGATTAGCGTTTTTGTGCAAGTTCAAGCACGTGTCGCGATTTATAAAATTTATCGTTCTAATATATATGCAGCCATTAAAAAAGGCACTTAGTTCAACTAAATGCCTTTTTTATCATATTCCATTACTGGAATGGTAGATGCTGGAGTTCATTTAACTCTTTGCGGCTATAACCTCGCGAAGCGAGAACCTTCTTAATCCCGATAATGACATCTTCATCTGTGGCTTTGGTTAAAGCTTCGAGAAGTTGTTCATTTGTCTTGCAAGAGCAATCATTTTCAACACAAGCAATTTGATTTTTATGCTCGTTTTGCTGTTCTGTAGAGAACAACTTTTGCCAAAAACTCATAGAGCCTTCATTCACAACCTAACATAGATCGAAATATAGCCAATATAAAAAATAAATCAAGTCGACCTAAGTGATAAAAGCAGCAATCGAGTTGCAGAATTTTCGATGATATTGCATTTTTTTAACGAAATTATGACAGTTAAAGGGCTTGTAATGCTTTAACTGATTCATTTACATCATAATATTTACAAGTGCTCAAAAGCAGAACTTGTAAATATTGAAGAAAAATGCAACAAATTGTTTAAATCTTTTCCAGTAAAACAGCCGATTCAACATGATGGGTGTATGGGAATTGATCAAACAGTGCAAATTTCGTCACTTTATGGCTTTGACACAAGGTTTTTAAATTGTCATGCAAAGTGTCTGGGTTGCACGAAATATAAATAATACGCTTAAAACGCTGTAGGAGTTTTAAGGTGTCATCGTCAATTCCTGCGCGTGGCGGATCGACAAAGACCGTATCAAAATCATAACTTGCAAGATCAATGTTCGCTTCTTGCAAGCGGCGGAATTCACGCTCACCGTTATAGGCTTGAGTAAACTCTTCAGCCGATAAGCGTGCCACTTGAATATTCTCAATCTGGTTTTGTTCAATATTCCACTGCGCTGCATATACCGAAGATTTAGCCAGTTCTGTGGCAAGTACACGACGGAAACGAGTCGATAGCGGCAGGGTAAAGTTACCATTACCACAATAAAGTTCTAATAAATCTTGCTCAGAATGTTCGGCAACCGTACATGCCCATTCCAGCATTTTTTGGCAAACTTGCGCGTTTGGCTGGGTAAAGCTGCTTTCAATTTGCTTATAGGTATAAGTGCGCTCAAAAACCTGTAATTGTTCAACTACATACTCATCGGATAGCACGAATTTTTGCCCACGGCTGCGTCCAATTAGTTTAATGTTTAATGCTTTGCTCAAAGCTTGGGCTGCAGGCTCCCAATCAGATTCAAGTTTGCGGTGATAAAGCAGTGAAACCAACATTTCGCCACTTAAAGTCGCTAAAAAATGCACTTCAAATAAACGAGCCGATAATACGGGATCGGCTTTCAGGGCGGCTAACAGCTTTGGCATTAATAAGTTAATGCTGCGGTCTGCAATAGGAAACTCATCTACACGAATAACTTTTTTCTGCTTATCTTCACTGCGTTCAAACATGGCATAAAACAGATCATCTTCAATATGCCAAATTCGGAACTCTGCCCGCATACGGTAGTTGTGTTCTGGTGAGGCAAATACTTGCAAGGCAGGCGGGTTATATTCGGCAAATTGGGCAGAAATACGGGCAACTTTTGCATCAAGTTGTTGCTGATAAGATGAGGTCATATGCAGTAAACATCACAAACACAGAGAAAGAGCGATGGTAACAAAGTTTTAAAGAGATACCTAAAACTATTATGAAAATGATGCAATCCTGCAAGATGTCAAAATAGCCTAAGCATGTTGATGACATCTTACAAGTGGAAAAATTTAGATACTGTAATTACTTTAAACTTGATGTAATTGATCGAACAATTGCTGCATGCCCTCAGTGGCAGTTTTGGAAATCCGTTGAAATTGAGCAGGAAGTTGGGCTTGCATGGCTTTTGGGTCAATATAATAAGCCTGACAATTTGCAGGAATTTCGTGTACTAATCCAGCAACAGGGTACACCACCAAACTTGTACCAATCACAATAAAAATATCGGCATCTTGAATCAAATCCAGTGCTTCTTCATAGGCAGGAACTGCTTCGCCAAACCAGACCACATGCGGACGTAAAGGATAGCCTTGTGGGCAAAGATGCTGTTGCAAGTTCAGCGAGTCACCTTCAATTGGAAAAAATTCTGTCGTGTATTGTGCATGAGGCCCTGAGCTTTTGGCTAAACGAATATTGCCGTGTAAATGCAAAACTTCTGAACTGCCTGCACGTTCATGCAAATCATCAATATTTTGGGTGATCACTTGTACATCAAAATCATCTTCAAGTTCAGCAATTAAGCGATGCGCCAAGTTAGGCTGCGCATTAAGAATGTTTTTACGACGTTCATTATAAAAGCGTTGGACTAATTCAGGATTCCTTGCCCATGCTTCAGGACTTGCGACATCCTCCACGCGATGTTTTTCCCATAAGCCATCACCATCTCTAAAGGTGTTGATTCCACTTTCTGCGCTCATACCTGCACCCGAAAAAACCACTAATTTACGCATGTTTTATTCTCTTGATGGATGGTTAGATTTGAGTATAAGTGCCGAAAATAGAAACACAAATCTACAGCTCATTTTTTCAGAATTTTAAGTATCTAAATATGTGAAAGTTTAGTGCTGTCTATAACTTTGCTAAATAATTGAATCAAAGTTCACTTTTTATTGCTTGTTATTTCATTTTAATGATAGAACATAAAGTAAAGTAGTATGACGCTGCAAAATCAAATATTGATGAACCAGAACCTATAATAATGTGCAGAGGATGCCATGTCACAACACAATCCATCGCCAAATCACACGCCTGCAACTCACAGTAAAAAAGTGAAATTTGATTGGAAAGATCCTTTTTTGCTTGAACAGCAATTGACTGAAACCGAACGTATGATTCGTGATAGTGCCTATGCTTATTGTCAGGAAAAATTACTGCCGCGGGTACGTGATCAGTTTAGACATGAAACGGTAGATCGCAGCATCTTCCGTGAAATGGGTGAGCTTGGTTTGTTAGGCTCAACCATACCTGAACAATATGGCGGTGCAGGTTTAAATTATGTGAGTTATGGGCTAATTTCACGTGAAATTGAACGGGTCGATTCAGGTTATCGTTCAATGGCAAGTGTGCAAAGTTCATTGGTGATGGTGCCAATTTATGAGTTTGGCAGTGAAGCACAAAAACAAAAATATTTACCCAAACTCGCTTCGGGTGAATGGATCGGATGTTTTGGTCTGACTGAACCTGATTTTGGCTCCGACCCTGGCAGTATGAACAGCAGAGCACATAAAGTTGCAGGCGGTTATCGTTTACACGGTGCGAAAATGTGGATTACCAATAGTCCAATTGCCGATGTATTTGTGGTGTGGGCAAAAGAAGTTTCAGCAGATGGGCAAGTGGGTGATATTCGCGGTTTTATTTTAGAAAAAGGTTGGGATGGACTTTCTGCACCAATCATTCAAGGCAAGGTTGGTTTACGCGCTTCAATCACAGGTGAAATTGTCATGGACAATGTTTTTGTGCCTGAAGAAAATATGTTACCTGAAGTGCGTGGTTTAAAAGGGCCGTTCACTTGTTTAAATAGTGCACGTTATGGCATTGCTTGGGGTGCTATGGGTGCGGCTGAGTTTTGTTGGCATACTGCGCATCAATATACGATGGATCGGATTCAGTTCGGACGTCCTTTGGCGGCCAATCAGCTCATTCAAAAGAAACTTGCCGATATGCAAACCGAAATCGCGCTGGGTTTACAAATTGCTTTACGTTTTGGTCGTATGAAAGATGAGGGTATTGCTTCACTCGAAGGTACTTCGCTGATTAAACGCAACAACTGTGGCAAGGCCTTAGAGATTGCTCGTATGGCGCGCGATATGCTTGGTGGGAATGGTATCAGTGATGAATATGGCGTGGCGCGGCATTTGGTCAATTTGGAAGTCGTGAATACCTATGAAGGGACGCACGATGTGCATGCGCTAATTTTAGGTCGTGCGCAAACGGGTATCGCGGCTTTTGCCAATTAAATCTAGATCTAAACTAAATCTAGGTCTAATGATGCTACGGTGGAAAATATTGCAAACCACATTTTCCACCGTTTTACTTTAGCTGTTTAGTTTTAAAAATTGGCTAATTTCCTGATTAAATTTCAACGGTTCGGTCAGTAAAGGGGTATGCCCAGATTGGTGAAATATGACTTGTTTCGCATTCGGCATAGCTTCTACCACTTGACGTTGTCCTTCTGCCGCATACAAGGTCGATTGTGCGCCTGTAAAAAAGACTGTCGGACAACCCAGTTGAGTTAAAGCCTCACGATAATCTTCCTGATGGTGTAAATAATTGTCGATATACCAGCGTAAATAATCTAAACGCTGTGTAGGTAAAATATAGCGTTGTAAAACAGGACGTTTGACGGCCAGTTTAAATAAAAACGGACTGATTTTATTGCTGGCTTGTAATTCTATAAATTCTAGCCAAAGTTCGACTAAGTTTTTACGCTGCAACACATCCATTTGTTGAATATCAGTATATTGCGCGTGATCATGTAAAAACTCGGACAGATGAATCAATAACTGTTTAAATTGTTGATGTTGATTGCCAAATAAGCCATAAGGCCAGTTTTCATCTACCCCAATTTTTGGTGCTTGGTCAATTTGTAAATAACTGCTTAAATGCGCAGCCAATTGTCCATATTGCATGCCATGCATGGCAGTGGTTGCCCCCATGGAATAGCCAATCAGTTTAAATTGTTGCAGGTTCTGTTGTTGAAGCAGACTGTTTAAATCTTGCCAATGGCTCGAAATAGCATCCAGTTCTGGAACGGCACACAGGTTTGAACCCCCAAAACCACGCCAGTCTGGAATAATAAAACGATACTGCTTTTTATGTTGATACAGAAATGGCAACCATTGCCAACTGTGCATGCCTAAACCTGAAAGCACAACCACAGGCTCACCTTGACCAAATTCACGTACAAATAGAGCTTCGCCATCGGGCATGCGGTAAAAAGGCATCAGCATTTCCTTGCATGGTTGTAATTAAAGATGCGTTATTCTTTATAGCATAGCCTGATCATTTCTGTATGGTGAGCAACCCTGATTTCACATTGATGTGGTTGCTATTACTTAAAAATATACTTTTAAGATGAGGCTTCGGCATCAAACTTTTTCAGTTCAGGAATCACATTTTCTAGCCATTCAATCCAGCCAATTTCCTGATCTATCCCTAGCTGCAAAATCATTTTATGAATATACAGGGTGCGGTTGTTCGCAGGTGCTTGGCTAAAGTCTTTGGCAAAAATCTGTTGATAGGTGTGCAACTTGGCTTTGTGAAGCAGCAAATGTCGTTCTAGTTCGGGTAAGACGCTGTTGCCGCCAAGTTGGGCTTCGGCACGTAAACGTACCATAAGTTCTTCGCGTAATTGTGCAGGCGGGCTTTGCTCGACCATCCAGTTTGCCAGTTCATGCCGCCCCAAAGCTTCTACCTGATAGGTTTTGCTACGACTGCTAGAATCTTCATCTTCTAAGGTTGAAATCCAACCTTTTTTCAGCATGGTATTTAGTTCGCGATAAATTTGTTGATGTGTCGCATTCCAGAAAAACCCCATAGAGCGGTCAAAACGGCGTGCCAATTCAATACCGTTACTGGGTTTTTCAATTAAACTGGTCAATAAAACGTGAGCGAGCGACATAAACAGAGCAACTTTATTTTTTTCAGCTTTAATTATGCAACATGTTGCATAAAAATTAAATCTAGAATATAAAAGTATGCAACAAGTTGCATTAAGCATAAAACAGCCAGCATTTTTGCCAGCAGGGAGATTCTATGTCTGACTATCCACATTTACTTGCGCCTTTAGATTTAGGCTTTACCACTTTAAAAAATCGGGTCTTAATGGGTTCAATGCACGTTGGACTAGAAGAAGCACCGGGTGGATACGAACGTATGGCGGCTTTTTATGCAGAGCGTGCCAAAGGTGGCGTTGGGCTGATTGTAACAGGTGGTATTTCACCGAATGATGCAGGCTTAACCTTTGCGGGCGGCAATAAACTTGATACTCGTCAAGAAGCAGAAAAACATAAAGTGGTGACTCAGGCTGTGCATGATGCAGGCGGCAAAATTGCTTTACAGATTTTACATACGGGACGTTATTCCTATCAGCCCGATATTGTCGCACCGTCAGCAATTCAGGCACCGATTAACCCAAGTAAACCACATGCACTAACATCGGCAGAAGTACAGCAAACCATTGCCGACTTTGTGAATTGTGCCAAATTGGCACAATACGCAGGCTATGATGGTGTCGAAATCATGGGTTCGGAAGGCTATTTAATTAATGAGTTTATTGTTGCGCGTACCAACCATCGTGATGATGAATGGGGCGGCAGTTATGAAAACCGTATTCGTTTCCCAATTGAAATTGTTAAACGTACCCGTGCAGAAGTGGGTGAAAACTTTATTATTATTTACCGCTTGTCGATGTTGGATTTAGTCGAAGGCGGTTCGAGTTTTGAAGAAGTGGTGCAATTGGCACAAGCGATTGAAAAAGCAGGTGCAACCATTATCAATACAGGGATTGGCTGGCATGAAGCACGTATCCCAACCATTGCTACCAAAGTCCCTCGCGCAGCTTTTACATGGGTGACAGAGAAATTAAAAGGTTTGGTTAAAGTGCCACTGATCACTTCAAACCGTATTAACACCCCTGAAATGGCTGAGCATGTTTTGGCTGCAGGACATGCCGATATGGTATCGATGGCACGTCCAATGTTGGCAGATGCTTTCTTTGTGCAAAAAGCAGAGCAAGGTCGCAGTGATGAAATCAACACATGTATTGGTTGTAACCAAGCTTGTTTAGACCATATTTTCTCAATGAAGATTGCTTCATGTTTGGTCAATCCACGTGCTTGCCATGAAACAGAACTCATTTTTAAAGAAGCAACACAGACTAAAAAAATTGCGGTGATTGGTGCAGGGCCTGCAGGTTTGAGCTTTGCAACCTATGCTGCAGAACGTGGGCATCAGGTGACGATTTTTGAAGCATCGAATCAAATTGGTGGGCAGTTTAATATTGCTAAAACCATTCCTGGTAAAGAAGAGTTTTACGAAACTTTGCGCTATTTCAAACGCCAAATTGAGCTGCAACCGAATATTAAATTGGTATTGAATCATACGGCTAGTTTTGAACAATTGCTCAATGCTGACTTCGATGATGTGGTTGTGGCAACAGGTGTAACCCCGCGTCAATTGGATATCGCAGGTATTAATCACCCTAAAGTGCTGAGCTATATTGAGGTATTAAAAGAGCGTAAGCCTGTAGGTCAACGTGTTGCGATTATTGGCGCTGGTGGTATTGGTTTTGATACTGCAGAATATTTAAGCCATGAAGGTGAAAGTGGTAGTCTAAATCCTGAAAAATTCTACGATGAATGGGGAATTGATACCAATTATGCGCATGTCGGTGGTTTAAAAGCAGCAAAAGTTGAAGAATCGCCACGTGAAATTTATTTATTGCAACGTAAAGCATCATCCGTGGGTGCTGGCTTGGGTAAAACAACAGGCTGGATTCATCGTACAGGTTTAAAAAACCGTGACGTTAAAATGATTGCAGGGGCAAGTTATGACCTGATTGATGATCAAGGCTTGCACATCACCGTCAATGGTCAAAGTACAGTGCTCGAAGTTGATCATGTGGTGATTTGTGCAGGGCAAGAGTCTTACACCGCCATGTATGAGCAATTACAGGCAGCAGGCAAAAATGTGCATTTAATTGGTGGGGCGAAAGAAGCAGGCGAGTTAGATGCCAAACGTGCAATTCGTCAGGGTGCTGAATTGGCAGCGAAAATTTAATGTAATTCCTTCTCCCTCTCCTTTGGGAGGGGGCTGGGGAGAGAGTTAATAATCGCTTCTGCCCAGTGCAGCAGTGCTTCAGTCTCACTCAGGGACTCTGCATAGAAATGAAATATCAAAACAAAAAAAAGGAACTTAACATGACTTTGGAAACAACAAAATTAGCGGTACAGCGTTGGCATACAATGCTGCAAAACCATGATATGTCTATTTTGAGTGAATTGCTGGCAGATGATGTGGTGTTTCGTTCACCTGTAGCGTACCAACCTTATGCGGGTAAACAAGTGGTATTTTTTATTTTGACCAATGTAATTCAGGTCTTTGAAAACTTTACTTATCACCGTGAGTTTTATACTGAAGATGGTTGCAATGTTGTACTTGAATTTTCCGCCAATGTGGGAGATAAAAAACTTAAAGGAATTGATATGATTCAATTCAATACACAAGGACAAATTGTGGACTTTGAAGTGATGATTCGCCCGAAAAGTGGTTTAGAGGCATTGGCTGTGCAAATGGGACAACGTATGGCTGCCTTTATGCCAACCGAAAAATAAAATACCGCGTGTGTATGGCAATGAAGTTGTTTTATAGAAATCGGTTTCGGGTTGGCATGCTTGAAAGTGCATGTATTGCTTGGGAGTAAAATGATGTCTACATTACAAAAAATAGCGAAAATTACACAAGCGGTTTTAGATCAGGTCACAGGCGCAGATTTACCGACGTTGTATTATCATCCACATGGAGAAATCCGTCGGGTATTGGATTATTTACCACAGCTCAAAGAAAAATACCGTCCAACACCGTGGCTGTCCAATACACATGCGCATCTTTTATATTTTGATTTAATTAAAAAGAAAACCATTCGTCAGCAGTATGATCGGGTTGATCAACTCACTATGCAAGATGGTGGTATCACCGCAGTTGCTTGGGTGGGTTATGACTTACCTGCAGATACTCCCACAATTGTGTTGATGCATACCATTACAGGTTCTTTGGAAAGTATGCGTGAGTTGGTGCGCGATTTACATCAACAGACACAGTGGCGTATTGCCTTATGTTTACGTCGTGGGCATGGCAATTTACCGATGCCTGTACCACAAATGAATCTGTTTGGTTCGACGCATGATTTGCGTGAACAAATAGTGTTTATTCAGCAACAATTTCCACAATCTGAATTATATGCTGTTGGTTCTTCCGCAGGGACAGGATTATTGGTGCGCTATTTGGGCGAAGAAGGCGAGCAAACCCCAATTAAAGCCGCGTTTGCACTGTGCCCAGGATATAACACTGAACTAGGCTTTCAGCATGTGCATCCTTTTTACAGTAAAGTGATGACCAAAAAATTATTCCAGTTTTTTATTCAGCCCCATCAGGACATTTGGCAAAACGTAAAATCTTTATCGCAAGTGTTAAGTGCGACTACATTGGCAGAGTTTGAAAAGGCGTATTTTGAATTGGCGGGTTTTGAAGATTATGACAGCTACACACAAGCCATTAACCCAATTTATGTGTTTGAGAATGTCAAAATTCCGCTTATGGTTTTAAATGCAGAAGATGACCCAGTGTGCCACATCAAAAACTTTGATCCTTATAAAGAAACCATACGGAAAATGCCAAATATTATGGTAGTGACGACCCGTAAAGGCAGTCATTGTGGTTTTTATGAAGGTGTCGGTTTTACTAAATCTTGGGCATCGCGTTTAATTTCTAATTATTTTAAAGTGCAATCGCAGTTGCTGCAGGCAAGTTAAAGTGAAGCGCACAAACTTATATAGAAATAGGTAGCTGTATTGCAAATGTATTCACGAGTTATCTCAGCGAAGACTCATCCAAATGAATAAAAAACCCAGTACACAATGACTGGGTTTTTTAACGTCAATTCAAATCTAAGATAAGAACTTACACCTTAAAACTGACTTTAACTTAAAGCTTAGTTTTAAGTGAGCACTTAGTTCTCAAGTGCTGGGGTTGCAGCAGCAATCGCAGCGGCAACAGCATCATCTTCAGATTGAGCACCTGTGTTATTGCTTGGACGTGCTTGAGTTGGTTTATCTTCTGCTACAGGAGCTGCCGCTTTCGGCGCAGGCGCAGGTGCAGCAGCAGGTTGTGCAGGTGTTTCACGACGGATTTCAGTTGTGGTGTTCGCTGTTTCAGTGCGCTCCACTTCTACCTGTGCAGGCGCTTCTGGTTCAGCATCTTGAATGTTTTCAACAGGTTCTAGTGGTTCAAATTGAGCAGTTTCAGTAGTTTGTTCAGTTTGAACCTCTACTTGTTCTTGCTCATCTTGCTTTGGCTGTTCTTTTTTTACACATGCAGTTAATAACAACGCCGTTGCAATTGCACCACAAATTAAAAGTTTCTTATTCATAATTGCACAAAATAAAAGATCGGATAGACGGACGTATTATAGCAATAAAATGACAGATGAAAATCCTCTCAAGAAGTTCTAATTTTTTATAGGAAATGCTGATAGAATAACCAATTGTTTATTGTTCTATGAATTGATGCGGAATGACTTTGCTTTATTGGTGCAGAGTAAAGTAAAATTGCGCAACATTGCAGGCCGATTTAGGCTCGATTGTACGAGAAACCCAATGACCCATTTTATTTTCGTGACTGGTGGTGTAGTTTCATCACTAGGTAAAGGTATTTCAGCTGCTTCAGTTGCTGCACTTTTAGAAGCCCGTGGTTTAAAAGTAACCATGGTCAAAATGGATCCATACATTAATGTCGATCCAGGGACAATGAGTCCTTTCCAACATGGTGAAGTTTTTGTCACAGAGGATGGTGCCGAAACTGACTTAGATTTGGGTTATTACGAACGTTTCTTGCGTCGTGCGAAAATGACCAAGTTAAATAACTTTACATCTGGTCGCGTGTATCAAGACGTTCTAAACAAAGAGCGCCGTGGTGATTACTTGGGCGGTACTGTTCAGGTGATTCCACACATTACCGATAATATTAAAGAACGTGTACTTCGCGCAGGCGAAGGCTATGATGTCGCAATCGTAGAAATTGGCGGTACAGTAGGTGACATTGAATCTCTCCCATTCATGGAATCTGTACGTCAATTGATGGTGGAATTAGGGCATAAGCGTACCATGCTCATGCACTTAACTTTATTGCCATATATCAAGTCTGCGGCAGAGTTAAAAACCAAGCCAACTCAACACTCAGTTAAAGAATTGTTATCTATCGGTATTCAGCCAGATATTCTCATCTGCCGTACTGAACATGATGTTGATGCTGACACTACCCGTAAAATTGCGTTATTTACCAACGTAGAAGCACGTGCGGTTGTGGTATGTAAAGATGCCAAAACCATCTACCAAATTCCGCGTACATTCTATGAACAAGACGTTGATGATTTAATTTGTGAGCGTTTTGGCTTCAATGATCTTCCAGAAGCAGATTTATCTGATTGGGATAACGTAGTTGATGCATTATTGAACCCTGAATACAGCGTTCGTGTGGCGATGGTGGGTAAATATGTTGAACTGCCAGATGCCTATAAATCTGTAAACGAAGCATTATTGCATGCGGGTATTCAAAACCGCGTCAAAGTTGAAATTGACTATGTCAATGCAGAAGACCTTGAAAGCCAAGACGTTAATACTGTACTTAAAGATGCCGATGCAATTTTAGTTCCGGGCGGCTTTGGTGAGCGCGGTACCGAAGGTAAAATGCAAGCCATCAAATATGCACGTGAAAACGGTGTCCCATTCTTGGGAATCTGTTTGGGTATGCAATTGGCTGTGATTGAATATGCACGTAATGTGGCAGGTATTGCCGATGCAAGTTCAACAGAGTTTAACCGTTCGACTAAGTCGCCACTTATTGGTTTGATTACTGAATGGTTAGATGAGCGCGGCGAAGTTCAACAGCGTTCTGTCGATTCTGACTTGGGCGGCACTATGCGTTTAGGTGCACAAAAATCTGAATTGGTTGAAGGTACCAAAACTCGTGAAGTGTATGGTTCTGCAGAAATTGTAGAGCGCCATCGCCATCGCTATGAAATGAATAACCGTTATATTCCTGTGCTTGAAGAAGCAGGTCTTAAAATTTCGGGTTATTCACCAATTCAGCACTTGGTTGAAACTGTTGAAATTCCGCAACATCCTTGGTTTATTGCGGTACAATTCCACCCAGAATTTACCAGCTCGCCACGTGATGGACATCCATTGTTTGCTGGCTTTATCGGTGCGGCAAAACAACAGCATCAAAAAACCAAATAAGATGGCTTTAGGGATAAACTAGGAAGTTGAAATGTCACAATTAAAACCACAAGAAATTGTACGTTTGGGTGATATACAAATGGCGAATCATTTGCCATTTGTATTGTTTGGCGGCATGAATGTACTTGAGTCTAAAGACCTTGCATTTGAAATTGCTGAAACTTATGTGGATATTTGCACACGCTTAAATATCCCGTATGTATTCAAAGCCAGTTTTGACAAAGCCAACCGTTCTAGCCTGAACTCATTTCGTGGTCCCGGTTTGGAAAAAGGCATTGAATGGCTGGCTGACATTAAAAAGCATTTTAATGTGCCAATTATTACCGATGTGCATGAGCCGTATCAGGCTGCGCCTGTGGCAGAAGTGGCAGATATTATTCAGCTTCCTGCGTTTTTAAGTCGCCAAACCGATTTGGTTGAAGCGATGGCAAAAACTCAAGCCATTATCAACATCAAAAAAGCACAATTCCTTGCGCCGCACGAAATGCGTCATATTTTGCATAAGTGTTTAGAAGCAGGGAATGACAAATTGATTCTTTGTGAGCGTGGTTCAGCATTTGGTTACAACAACTTGGTTGTCGATATGCTGGGCTTTGACATCATGAAAGAAATGAATGTACCTGTGTTCTTTGATGTAACCCATGCTTTGCAAACTCCGGGTGGTCGTGCAGATTCGGCAGGTGGTCGTCGTGCACAAATTACCACCTTGGCACGTGCAGGTATGGCAACTGGCTTGGCAGGTTTATTCCTAGAAGCACATCCTGAACCAGAGCAGGCAAAGTGTGATGGTCCATGTGCATTGCGTCTATCACAACTTGAGCCGTTCTTGGCACAGCTTAAAGAATTGGATACCTTGGTAAAAGGTTTCCAAAAGCTAGATACACACTAAATTAGATCCATATTAAATTATAGACTCATTGATGCCTAAAGCATCACGTTATTAATCAACTGAGGAATTGTTCATGAGCCAAATCGTTGACATTCGTGCACGTGAAATTTTGGACTCTCGTGGTAACCCAACCATCGAAGCAGACGTAATCTTAGCATCTGGCGTAGTTGGCCGTGCATGTGCACCATCAGGTGCTTCAACTGGTTCTCGTGAAGCTCTAGAACTTCGTGATGGCGATAAAGCACGTTACTTGGGTAAAGGCGTTAAAACTGCGGTAAATAACGTCAATACTTTAATTCGTGATGCTTTACTTGGTAAGTCTGTGTTTGAACAAAAAGACATCGACAACACCATGATTGCGCTTGATGGTACTGAAAACAAAGAAAAATTAGGTGCTAACGCAACTTTAGCCGTGTCTTTGGCTGCTGCGCGCGCTGCTGCTGATGAAAAGAAAATTCCTCTTTTCCAATACATCGCAGACCTTCGTAACAACAGCATTTTAACCATGCCTGTACCAATGATGAACATCTTAAATGGTGGTTCACACGCAGACAACAACGTTGATATTCAAGAGTTCATGATTGAGCCAGTGGGCTTTACTTCATTCTCTGAAGCATTACGTGCTGGTGCAGAAATTTTCCACTCATTAAAATCTGTATTGAATCAAAAAGGTTTAAACACAGCAGTGGGTGATGAAGGTGGTTTTGCGCCAAACTTACGTTCTAACGAAGAAGCAATCACAGTTATTCTTGAAGCTATTGAGAAGACTGGCTACAAAGCGGGTTCTGACATCATGTTGGCGCTTGACTGTGCATCTTCAGAATTCTACAAAAATGGTCAGTACATTCTTGCAGGTGAAGGCAACAAAGCATTCACAAGCAACCAATTCTCTGACTATTTAGCTGGTCTTGTAAATCAATATCCAATTATCTCAATTGAAGATGGTTTAGATGAGTCTGATTGGGAAGGTTGGTCTTACCTCACTTCGATCTTAGGTGACAAGATTCAATTGGTCGGTGATGACTTGTTTGTTACTAACCCGAAAATCTTACGACGCGGTATCGATGAAAAAGTAGGTAACTCAATCCTGATCAAGTACAACCAAATTGGTACTTTGACTGAAACGCTTGATGCAATTTACCTTGCGAAAGCCAATGGGTACACAACTGTTATTTCACACCGTTCAGGTGAAACTGAAGACTCTACAATTGCAGATCTTGCAGTAGGTACAGCAGCAGGTCAAATCAAGACTGGCTCACTTTGCCGTTCTGACCGTGTAGCAAAATATAACCAATTACTTCGTATTGAAGAATTGACGAATGCTGCATATCGCGGTAAAGCTGAGTTCAAAGGTTTGAACTAAGCGAAATCAGTAGATGTCTCTATTAAATGTATTTGACTCCAAGGCGAGTAAAGCATTGTTGGGCCTTGCGATCTTTTTGATCGCAGGGTTTCAATATTTACACTGGTTTGGTGAGGGTGGTTATCGTGACCATGCTGCACTGACAGAAAAAATTCAACAACAAATAGAATTAAATACAGAACTGAAGGAACGCAATCGCGTACTTGCAGCAGAAGTGTATGATTTAAAAAATGGGGTAGAAGCGATTGAAGAGCATGCCCGATTAGATTTAGGCTTAATTAAGCCACATGAAACCTTTGTGCAAATGAGCACGATCAGTACACAATATAAACCAATTTATATTCAACCAAATTCCTCAGTAGATTTACGCAACAATGAATCACAACAACCTGCAGCATCAACCGCCCCGACACCCTAAACTTTGGGCGGTTATTCCCGCAGCGGGTTCTGGTCGTCGTTTTTCTAGAACTGACCTCAAACAATATCAGTATATTCAAGATCAAACAGTTTTAGAGCACAGCATCGCACGTTTAAATCATTTGCCTTTGGCGGGTTATGTTTTGGCGATTGGTCAAGCAGATGATGTAGCACAAAGCCTAAACTTGGTGCAAAAAGAAAAAGCACATTTTTGCGTAGGTGGTGCAGAGCGAGTGGATTCAGTCTTAAATGCACTGCATTATTTATCTGAAATCGCCCATGCAGATGACTGGGTTTTGGTGCATGATGCAGCGCGTCCTTGTGTGACAGCTGCTTGCCTTGAACAGTTGTATCAGACTGCACTGGCAACAGATCAAAGTGCAATTTTGGCTATTCCAGTGCGTGATACTTTAAAAAAGGTAAGCCAAGGCACAAAAATTGAAACCACGGTAAGCCGTGACCAACTTTGGCAAGCGCAAACTCCGCAAATTGCTAAACTTGATGTGCTTAAAACAGCCATTGAATCTGCATTAAAACAGCAATTGACGATTACCGATGAGGCCAGTGCTTTAGAAGCAGCAGGGCAAATTGTAAATGTTGTGCACGGTCGTTCGGATAATATTAAAATCACCTATCCCGATGATTTAGAGCTGGCACGTTTAATTTTAACCTCACAACAACATGGATGATAAAAATCTAGTGTAATTAACACCGCGTTAAACTTGAATCTTCAACGATTAAGCTTTAATGATTCACTCTGTGCCGCTTTGCTTCTATAATTGTCCATCCTGTCTATTTTAAATACCTTTGAGTCGCATGAATCCATCGCAGCAGTATCGTTTTTTACGTCACTCATTACGTGATGGTAGAAGCATTAAAAATGATTCCTCACGCTGGACTAAATTACATTTAGATCCATGGTTGCTGTGTTTTCTGATTTTAAATGCGATTCTGGGTTTAATGGTGGTATATAGTGCCACCGCGCAAGATATGGGGATGGTGCTGCGTCAAGCAACCAGTTTTGGCATTGGTTTTATCGCCATGATTATTTTGGCGCAAATTCCGCCTAAGGTATATCAAGCTGCCAGTCCATATTTTTATATCTTTGCAGTCATCATGCTGGCTTTGGTTTTGGTCATTGGTGAAACCCGTATGGGGGCAAAACGCTGGATCAGCTTGCCGGGTATTGGCAGTATGCAACCCAGTGAATTTATGAAATTTGCCATGCCATTGATGATGGCGTGGTATTTTTCGCGTCGTGCTTTCCCGCCTAAATTGATCCATATCATTGTCGCTTTAGTGATTATGATGATTCCTTTTGTCTTGGTGGCATTGCAACCCGATTTAAACATTGGTTTGATTATTCCCGGTGTCTTTGCGCTATTTTTAAGTGGCATGTCATGGCGATTAATATTGGGGGCAATCACCGCATTGGCTGTTGCAGCACCGTTGCTTTGGATGTTCTTTTTGCAGGAGTACCAAAAGAAAAGGGTACTAACCTTATTTGACCCAGAGTCGGACGCCTTGGGGGCAGGCTGGAATATTATTCAATCCAAAATTGCCATTGGGTCAGGCGGTTTTACAGGTAAAGGTTATTTAGAAGGAACGCAATCACATTTGGGTTATCTGCCTGAACATCATACTGACTTTATTATGTCGACCTATGCCGAAGAGTTTGGTTTTATTGGCGTGTTTTTACTGTTCAGTTTGTTTGCCGCGATTATTTTACGTTGTTTGATGATTGGGATGAATTGTTTCCATAATTTCGGGCGTTTGTATGCAGGCACGGTTGGTCTTACTTTCTTTTTCTTTGTATTTCTAAACTCAGGGATGGTGAGTGGTATTTTACCTGTAACGGGTGACCCATTGCCGCTGATGAGTTATGGTGGAACGGCAGTCATTTCCATGTTGGCGAGTATGGGGATTGTGATGTCTATCCATACTCATCGTTAATACAAAATCCATGTGAAAGGTGATGTGGGTGCAAGTTGCTATCATCATCTTTTTCACATTTTGTGGCTCTAAAATAGCCTAAGCAAAACAGGATAAGCACAAAAAAAATCTCTATAATATCCAATAAATTTACTTTGTTTATTAAGCAATAATTCAAAAAGAACAGCGTAGCAGTAACACATACAGAGCACCCTATGACCCATTTAATTTTTATTGCACTTTTTCCTTTGATTGCCTTAATTGCAATGGGTTATCTGCTTAAGCAATCACGTATGCTGGATGAGCCATTTTGGAAGGGTGCAGAAAAGTTAAATTACTATATTTTGTTCCCCAGCATGTTGTTTTTAAACCTCGCCACAGCAAATATTGAAGCGAAATCAATCGCACAGATTTTGTCGGTCGTAGGGATTATTGTGGCTTTAGTAAGTTGTCTGTTATATGCCTTGCGCGGCTATTTCAAAACACCCGCAGTCCGTTTTGGGGTATATATGCAAAGCATGGTACGTTTCAATACGTATATCGGTTTGGCTTTGGTCGCAGCATTGTTTCAGGTGCAGGGCATGGCGCTGTTTGCGATTATTTTGGTGTTCTGCATTCCATTGGTGAATGTTTTATCTGTGCTGGCTTTAAGCGATACTAAGACTTTACAGGCAAAGCAAATCCTATGGTCATTAATGAAAAATCCATTAATTTTAGGGTGTATTGTTGGCGGTCTATTTAATTTATCAGGTTTGAGCTTGTGGGAAGGTGCAGCGCATTTTATTCGTCAAATAGCGTTATGCAGTTTGCCTTTGGGATTAATGTGTGTGGGCGCAGCATTACAATTTAATGGCTTGCAACGAGATGTATTCGCATTGGCATTGAATGTGTTCGGGCGTTTGTTATTTATGCCTGCTTTGGCTTGGCTAATTTGTCAGAGCTTAAATGTTCCAGTGTTGGAGTCGCAAATTTTAGTCTTGTTTTTTGCTTTACCTACTGCATCGGCAGCTTATGTACTTACACAAGTTTTAGGGGGAGATAGTCGTTTAATGGCTTCAATTATTAGCTTGCAAACCGTATTCGCCGCATTAACTTTGCCAATTGTGTTGTGGTTGCTCATTTAATCTGTCTAATACAATCTATTGTTCAGCATTAATCGTATAAACGATAGATGCCCGCAAAGCGTTCACAACCTTTTTGTTTGGTTTGAATTTTTAAGATTGCTTTAGAATAATTAAACTCATAACTGCAATCGTGCTCATTGTCGATGATTTTGTTTTTTTGATCAGGTGTTGTATAAGCTAAAAAGGCAATACTTTGGCTTTCAAGGCGGTTATTTGGATTGCGATAAGCAATACCTTCAATTTTAATGCTGTTTTTATTGAGTTGATGAATTTGTAAATGTACGGGTTGTGCAGCAAATTGACCATTTTCATATTTTAAATAATGTTGAGTCATGCTTTGATTCATTGAAGTGAAAAAATTCAGTTGATCAATTCTAAAATCAAATTGCTGAGTATAACAATTTAAGCTTTTGCATTGCTGTAAGCGTTGGATCCACAATTGCTGAGTATCTTCTAACAAGCGAATAGGCGCATCACTCATCAAATAAGCTGTTAAATGTTGATCACTTAATTTTTCACGCAATTCTGAGAAATTTTCTGTGCACACCTGCGCCAACTTTTTATTGGGTGTAGATCTACAATCAATCCCTTGTGCATAAGAGAAAGATGAATATAAACAGCCAAATAACAGCAGTGTACTTAAGTTTTTGATAAGATGAATCTCAGATTTCAACAGCATGATCGCTTATACTTTCACTATGTTGCGCTAGGTCTAATATAGCGAAATCGAAAGTATGAATACAAGATTTCAATGATTTATTTCTACAGGAGTTGAACATGGTTGCACAGATTCGTATTGGACAAGGATTAGATGTTCATGCCTTTGAAGCGGGAGATTTTGTGACGCTTGCAGGTGTTCAAATTCCTCATACACAAGGTTTAAAAGCACACTCAGATGGTGATGTAGTGCTGCATGCACTATGCGATGCATTATTAGGTGCTTTGGCGCTGGGGGATATTGGGCAGCATTTTCCAGATACCGATCCAAATTATAAAGGTGCAGATAGTCGGGTATTGCTTAAACAGGTTTATCAACTCATTTTAGACCGTGGCTATAAACTGAATAACGCCGATATTACTGTGGCGTGCGAACGTCCTAAACTTGCACCGCATACGCTAGAAATGCGCCAAAGTGTCGCTGATGTATTGGATGTAGAGGTCACACAAATCAGTATCAAAGCGACAACCACTGAAAAATTAGGTTTTACTGGGCGTCAGGAAGGTATTTTAGCAACAGCGACTGTATTGATTTCTCATACAAAATAATCGCGTTAGAATTTTATCTATACAATCTGCTGAATTAAGAAAGTTCAGCAGATTCTAAAGCTTGTTGTAAATCTTGCGTGGCTTTACGACCTTGTAACTGCAAAGAAACGGCGTGAATTAAACCTGTCCAAGTTTCGTTTGGTTTCCAAATATCGTGTAAAAAGTCTTGAGCTGTGGCAATATCCATATCCATAAAATATTGACGATACAAATACATCAAACTACTGACGTGGTTGTTATTGCTGCAATGTACCCACACCATTTGGTTTTCTAATAAATGATTGACCAAATCGAGCAATAATAAACATTGATCAGAGGATGGTGTTTCCCATGAAATTGGCAGTTGAATATAGTTTAGTCCAACATCCAGACAAATTTTGTCTTCATGGGGAAGGGTGTGTTCCGCATCACTTTCAGCCAAATTAATGACAGTGCCAATACCATATTCTTTAATTTGTTTTAATTCTTCAGCCGTAGGCTGACCTGAAGAAAACAAACGCTCATGAATGAACTGGAAATTTTTAATTTGGCTAAGTTGGGTTTCAATGTCATTCATGCGCGCAGAATTTCCTATGCTACAAATAGAAACGCCATCATGAAGATGGCGTTTTTAAATCTTAACGATTCACTAAAACGTCTTTTAATGCTTCATGCATTTCAAGCAATGCTTTTTCAGTGGTATCCCAGTCGATACAACCGTCAGTCACAGACTTACCATACTCTAAATCGCATAAGTTTTCAGGAATATCTTGACGACCACCTTTCAGGTGACTTTCGACCATAATCCCAACAATAGACTTATTGCCATCTAAAATTTGCTCAGTGATATTTTTTAATACCAATGGCTGTAAGAATGGGTCTTTGTTTGAGTTAGCATGGCTGGTGTCAATCATGATTTTGGTGCTGACTTTGGCTTTGTTTAATGCATTTTCAGCATCTGCAACAGAGCCTGCATCGTAGTTAGGCTTGCCATTACCACCACGTAAAACCACGTGTGCATACGGGTTGCCGCTAGTACGAATTACTGAAACCTGACCTTGATCATTAAGACCCAAGAAGCTGTGACCGTGTTTTACCGACTGCATGGCATTGGTAGCAACTGTTAAGCCGCCATCTGTACCATTTTTAAAGCCGACTGGAGAAGAAAGACCAGATGACATTTCACGGTGCGTTTGGCTTTCTGTAGTGCGTGCACCAATTGCAGACCAAGAAATTAAATCTTGATAATACTGCGGAGAGTTTGGATCAAGTGCTTCAGTCGCACATGGCAAACCTTTTTCATTTAACTCAAGTAAAAGTTTACGACCAAGACGCAAGCCTTTTTCAATGTTAAAAGAGTCATTCATGTCTGGATCGTTAATTAAGCCTTTCCAGCCCACTGTAGTACGTGGTTTTTCAAAATAAACACGCATCACAATATAAAGAGAATCTTTTACTTTTTCGCTTAATACTTTTAAACGATCTGCATATTCATGTGCAGCAGCAGGGTCATGAATAGAACATGGACCAATCACCACAAATAGACGCTTGTCTTTACCATCTAAAATATTGCGGATTGTTTCACGACCACGAAGAACGGTTTGATAAGCATTTTCAGTCAAAGGTAACTCAGTTTTTAATTCTGCAGGAGTCACGAGTGGCTGAATACTTTCAATATTCACGTCATCGATGTCTGATTGTGTAAGAGGATTAGACTGTAAAGTATTCATTGCCGTCACTGGTTTGATCATACAAAAGATTGTTTAATAGTCTGAATATAACATGAATTTCACTGTATTTTGTTATAAAAAGATGAATACTTCTTTAAAAAATAAGTGATGAATCGGGTAGATAAATTAAACGGTCTGTTTTAGCAAAATCCTGTCAGATAAAGCATTCATTATTGGCTGGCTTGTGCCTCAGAAACTGCTGTTGCAGTTTGTGGTGTGCTGATAGGTTTTGATTTCACAGGATTGACCATAAAGTTAATCCCGATAATAAATAAGGTAATACCTAAAACTTTACGAATCACTTTTTCAGGTAAACGTGAACTGACTAAAGTTCCCACCACAATTGCAGGAATCGAGCCAACCAACAACCAAACCAATAGGTGAAAGTCGACATTGCCTGAACTCATGTGACCTAAGCCTGCAACTAGGGTAAGTAAGACGGCATGCACGACATCTGAACCGATAATACGAATCATCGGTAGATTCGGGAACATCAGCACCAATGCCATGATGCCAAAAGCACCTGCACCCACTGAAGAAAGTGTGACAAATACACCCAGTACAACTCCCATAATTACAATGAGGGCACGCTTATCTGCAGCCTGTAGTTTGACCTTTTCAAGGTCTTGGGTCATATCGGGCAATTCTTGTTTACGGTGTTTATTAAAAAACGATTCAATTTGACTGCGAAACATAATTGAGATGCCAGTTAAGGTCAACATAAAGCCCAATACCACGGTCAGTACCATTTTATAATGGGTAGATTGGCTTAAATAATTCTCCAAAACCCAGTGGGTCGCAAATGAAGCAGGAATACTGCCCACTGCAAGCCAAATCACAATGGGCCATACAATATTCATTTTTTTGGCATGAACCAATGAACCGCAGAATTTTGAAATGGCAGCATAGAGTAAGTCTGTCCCAATTGCGATATGCGGTTCAATTTTAAACAAGCTGATCAGGATGGGAGTCATCAGTGAGCCGCCACCCACGCCAGTCACACCCACGCAGAAGCCGACCAATACACCTGCCAAAATAAACTCAATAGGACCAACCATGAAGATATGCCGAAGTCAAAAAAACGTGAATATATTATGACTTTTGGCAATAAGCTGTTGTCATGATTAATGATTTACTTATTCTTAAAACAGATATAGTCAATATAGAAAATCTGCGCAAAATTACAGATTCATTCCACGGCTTACTTTCTGTTTCTTACAAAATAATGTGGCTATGCTAAAATGTGAAAATTCATATCCATTAAAATTTAGAGGATAAAACGCTTGCAAAATCGGAAACTTAAAATAGGTATCGTTGTGGGAGAAGTATCGGGTGATACTTTAGGGGCACAACTTATGCGACGTTTTCGTGAGCAAGGCATTGATGCAGAGTTTGAAGGCATTGGTGGCCCGCAAATGATTGCGGAAGGTTTTAAAAGTTATTATCCGATGGATATTTTATCGGTAATGGGCATTGTTGAAGTGCTGAAAGATTTGAAAAAACTCTTTGCAGTTCGGGATGGTTTGGTCGAAAAGTGGAGCCAACATCCTGTTGATGTCTTTGTTGGGGTTGATGCACCCGATTTTAATTTACGTCTTGCCAAAAGTTTAAAACAGAAAAACTTGCCAATTAAAACCGTGCAATATGTCAGTCCTTCGGTATGGGCATGGCGACAAGGTCGCGTACATGGCATTAAAGCCAGTATAGATTTGGTGCTATGTTTATTTCCGTTTGAAAAAGCCTTTTTTAAAAAATGGGATGTGCCTGCAGCCTTTGTTGGACATCCTTTGGCGAGTCAATTGCCGTTGGAAAATCCAATTGTTGCAGCAAAACTCGAATTGGGTCTAGACCAACAGCAACAATATATTGCACTCTTGCCCGGTAGCCGACGTGGTGAAATTGAGCGTTTAGGGCCGTTGGTTTTAGACGCGGCTTATATTTTGACGCAAAAATATCCGCAGTTTACCTTTTTAATTCCTGCCATTAATGATGCACGTAAACAACAAATTGAAGCGTTATTACAGTCTTATCCGAGTGCATTACAAGACAAAGTGCAATTGATGGAAAATCGTAGCACAGAATCTAAAATTGGACGTCAGGTGATGAATGCGTCCGATATAATTGCACTGGCTTCAGGCACGGCGACGCTAGAAGCAATGCTATTACATCGTCCAATGGTTACGTTTTATAAGCTGAATCGGATCACGTATTGGATTGCGAAACTGTTGGTGAAAATTCCTTATTATTCATTGCCAAATATTATTGCAGGTAAAAAGGTGATTCAGGAGTTAATTCAGGAGGATGCAACACCCGAGCGTTTGGCAGTAGAAATTGAAAAGTTAATTGATATCGAAACAGCACAAATTCAGGTGATGCAGCATATCACTATGCATAAGCAATTATTGTCCGATAACAGTGAAGACCCTGCGCAAGCAATTTTGGCAATTTTAAATCGTTAAACAGTTTAGTCAGCGATTGATTCGCTGTTTTCAAATCAGTATGGATGGTAAAGGTCGATGGGTAGATAATGTGATGGTTGAACGATTATGGCGGAGCGTTAAATATAAAGAGGTGTATCTCAAAGCTTATAGCTGTGTCACAGATGCAAAAAAGCAATTGAGTGCATATTTTGAGTTTTATAATCTAAAACGACCTCATTCGAGTCTAGCCAAAATGACACCCAATGAGTTTTACTATGATCAGCTACCCCAACAAAACAAGGTGGCTTAACTAGAGCGACATATCACTTATAAATACGCTTTTAGTTGTTCAAACAAGTGGGGCCACCTCTTATTATTTATATAAAAATGTGCGCTTTTAAAATAAATTGACCTAAATGACAATTGCATCGAGTGGGCACAACAATCATTTAGGTCTATAAAAAAGCTTTGATTGAAGAAAAAAATTGGGGCTTAAATAAACTTTTGAATCATTTTACGGACATTGGTTTTCGCATCAATCACGGTCATAAAGGTGTAGGCACCAATAAATTTACGACTAATGAACATAAATTCTTTAGGCGGCACGCTAAAGTAACGCGAAGCCATCGATTTAGATGCCTGTTGCATGACACGGCTGTGCAGCTGACTTTTTTTCCAGTCATAGCGTGATTGTTCATCCATTACGCCAGCAGGTAAGTCACGGTTATTGTCTAGGTGACTAAAGGCTTCTGTGGCCAGTAAAAATACTTTAGCCATATCGGGTTTAATGCTTTCAGGAATACTGTCAAAAAAATCGTAACCTGTCATGGCATTCACCATCATTTGTGGGTCGTGGTAATAACCCGCCTTGATCAAATTACGCGCCACAGTCAGCAAGTGTTGATCAAATTGACGAATAGCACCAAAGTCGAGCAGTACAATTTTATCGTGAATATCTTCACCATTACCTAAGCGAACTAAGTAGTTGCCAAAGTTCGGGTCAGTCTGCATTTCGCCCCATTCAAATACTTCACGCACAGCAATTTCTAAAGAGGCTTCGCCTAATTGGTTACGGCGTTCTTGAGGTAATGAGAGCATGACAGGGCTGTTAATCGGTACGCCACGTTCAAAGGTCATACACAGCACTTGGTCGCTACAGTATTCATCCACAATTTGCGGCACAATGTAGCGCGGATCATCTTTTAAACGGGCAGCAAAACGACGTGTCGTTTCCGCTTCAATTTGATAGTTGACTTCACGATGCATCATTTCACGCACTTCATCAAACCACTGATCAAATTCACGGGTTTGCGGCACCATGCGTGTCAATTTGAGCATATTTCTAAATAGGCTCATGTCTGAGTCAATCGCATCTGCTACGCCTGGATATTGGATTTTTAATACCAACTCCAAACCATCCGACTTGCGGGTCGCGCGGTGAACTTGAGCCAAAGAGGCTGTACCTAATGGCTCATGATCAATGGTGAGATCATCAAGTTTGGCACCTAACTGTGCCTGTAATTGCTGTTTAATTGCAGGCCATGCCAATGCGACAGTCTGGTTATTCAGCGTGTTGAGTGCTTGCGTAATTTCTTCAGGTAAAAAATGTTCGCCGTACAGCGCCATCATTTGCCCAATCTTCACGATAGAGCCTTTGAGTTTGCCAATTTCAGCCACCAAGTAATCGGCTTGTTCTTTCATGGCTTTTTTTCGTTTACGTTCTTTTTCTTCTTCGCTTGAAAACATAGAGGTGGCATTCGAGGCTGCCCATCGTGTTCCTGCAAGTAAAGATGCCTTTGCGATGGATAAGCGTCGATCCATAGAGGAAGTCTTGAGGTGTTTAAGCTTATCGTTCTGATCTGACATTAAAATCAATCCTTAAATCAGCAATATGCAGGAAAATTAGATTGTAACGGATATTAGCGCGTCTTAACGTATTAAAAAAGTTCAACTTGCTGAACGACGAGTTTCCTCGTGAAAAAAGTATGAAAAACGGCTTAAAAGTACTTTTACATCCGATATTGCACTTTGGTTTCGGCTTTTTTCATCAATTGCGCTTTGTTGTCTTGGATAAATTTGAGAATCATCAATTTTACAGAATCGTGTAAAAAACCATGCGCATATCCCTTAACAATAATCACGCTGGGCAAACTAAAAAATAGATATTTGGCATCATCTAATGACGAATTTTCAAAAATGCCGTTTTCAATCAAAATTTGCTGAAAAAATTGTTTTTCAATCAAGACTGCTTCGGAGTGGTTGTCATTCCAATAGCTTTGGCGCATGGCCATCAAATTATTGTGTTTGTAGCTCATAAGGCTGAAAGCTTTATCTATAAAATGAGTAATTCAATTATTGGGATGTTGTCACATTTTTCAATGATTGTTGTTCATTTATCATCGACTCAGCTATAAAAATCAGGGGATTGACTATATGCTTTTTAACCTGAATCTTGTAGCATCAATGCAGCAATTTGGGTTTTGTAAAATTATAAAATATTGAAAATTTACCGCGCTTTAAAAACAGACTGCGCTCAGGGGGAAATATGAAAGTTTGGACATTTACACTATTGGGGATGCTGACTTTGGGTACAGCTCAAGTTTGGGCGAATGGCGTTTCACAAGGCTATACGCAATGTATGAACAATAGTTATGGCAAAATTTCCCAATCGCAAAAATGTATTAAAACTGAGCAAAAAGCACAAACCAAACGACTCAAAAAACACTATAAAGCCTATGTAAAACGCAGCGCAGGCAATGCCAGTAATATTCAACAACAGCATCAACTTTGGGAAAACCGTGTAAAACAACGCTGTTATTTATCGACTCAAAGCGATTTTGCCGCATTACAACGTGCACAATGTGTTTTGCTGCAAACAGCAGAGCGCGCTGATTATTATCAAGGTCAGTTTGTGGGAATCAAATAAGTAAAACCATAGTAAATAAATTACTTGGAAACTGCTTAAACATTATAAAACCGAGCAAAACAAGGTATCATAAGGCGTTTTAAAATTTGACCTTGGAGCGCCTTAAGTGGATCGACCGACAATTAGCCCTGAACATTTGCAGGAAGCTGCTGAAAACCTATCAACCATTCGTGATTTTATTCGCTTTGGGGTTACAGCACTACGTCAATACGATGCACATTTAGGTCAAGGTACAGAAGATTATTTTGCAGAAAGTTCTGCATTGGTGTTACAAACTTTGTCTTTAGACTGGAATGCAGACGCTGAAATTTTAGATGCAAAATTATTGCCGAGCGAAGCAGCTGAATTTTTAAGCTTGCTCGAACGTCGTATCAATGAAAAAGTACCAACTTCTTACTTATTAAACTTGGCGTATTTCTTCGGAAAACCATTTTATGTCGATGAGCGTGTTCTAATTCCACGTTCACCTATTGCCGAGCTAATTGAAAATCGTTTTGCGCCATATTGCCTAGATGAAGAAGGTCAAATGCGCGAAGCAGATAACAATTTACCAGCCAATGCTGCGCCTAAAACCCCACAACGTATTTTGGATATGTGCACGGGTTCAGGTTGTATTGCGATTGCTTTGGCTTATGCTTTTCCAGATGCTGAAGTCGATGCAACTGACATTTCAAAAGATGCTTTGGAAGTCGCACAAATTAACTGTGAACATCACAACAAACAATACCAAGTGGCGTTGCTTGAGTCTGATTTATTCGCCAAAATCCCAGCCGAAAATCAGTATGATTTAATCGTATCTAACCCGCCGTATGTTGATGCGGAAGATATGGCAGATTTACCTGAAGAATTCCATCATGAGCCAGAATTGGCATTGGCAGCAGGGCAAGACGGCTTAGATTTAGTCCGTAAAATGTTGGCGCAGGCGGCAGATTACTTAACTGAAGATGGTCTGATTGTGATTGAAGTAGGTAATTCTGAATGGGCGATGAAACAGAATTTCAACACGGTTGATTTGCACTGGTTAAAATTCCAAAAAGGTGGTTCAGGTATTTTTGCATTGACTGCAGCACAATGCCGTGAATATCGCGATTTATTTATTCAATCTGTTCAAGCATAAGGAGTCGTTGGACGTGGCAGGTAATAGTATAGGGCAACTTTTCCGTGTAACGACTTGTGGTGAATCTCATGGCGTAGGTCTGATGGCGATTGTCGATGGCGTGCCACCGGGGATTGAACTGTCCGCAGAAGATTTACAAAAAGATTTAGATCGCCGTAAACCGGGTACGTCTAAGTTCGCGACACAGCGCAAAGAACCCGATGAAGTTGAAATTATTTCAGGTGTTTTTGAAGGTAAAACCACTGGAACTTCAATTGGTTTACTGATTCGTAATACTGACCAAAAATCGAAAGACTACGGTAATATTGCACAGACTTTCCGCCCTGGGCATGCAGATTATACCTATACGCAAAAGTATGGTTTCCGCGATTATCGTGGTGGTGGACGTTCAAGCGCACGTGAAACAGCAATGCGCGTTGCAGCAGGTGCAATTGCAAAAAAATACCTGTTCGAAAAATTTGGAATTGTGATTCGTGGTCACGTCACTCAAATTGGTACAGAAAAAGCTGAAAAGCTAGATTGGAACGAAGTACCAAACAATCCATTTTTCTGTGGCGATGCCGATGCTGTACCACGTTTTGAAGCTTTGGTAACGTCTTTGCGTGAACAGGGTACAAGCTGTGGTGCAAAACTGGAAATTGTGGCTGAAAAAGTTCCTGTGGGTTGGGGCGAACCTATTTTTGATCGTTTAGATGCCGATATTGCCCATGCCATGATGTCTATCAATGCTGTGAAAGGCGTTGAAATTGGAGATGGTTTTGCAGTGGCAGCGCAGTTTGGGCATGAAACCCGTGACGAACTGACCACTGACGGCTTTTTGGCGAACCATGCAGGCGGTATTTTAGGCGGTATTTCTAGTGGTCAAGATATTCGTGTTGCGATTGCTTTAAAACCAACAGCCAGTATTACTACACCTGGTAAAACCATTAATTTAAACCGTGAAGATACGGATGTACTGACCAAAGGACGCCATGATCCTTGCGTAGGTGTGCGTGCAACGCCAATTGCAGAAGCTATGCTTGCGATTGTATTGATGGATCATTTCATGCGTCATCGTGCGCAGAATGCCGATGTGGTTGCACCGTTTGCACCCATTGAGCCGAAATAACAATATGCTTTAAGCAAGGTGCATAATCATTGCCAAGTGCGAAAATATGTTGTGAAAAAAGCCAAACCGTAGTGTTTGGCTTTTTCTGCCTGAGTTTTGAGCTTAGTTCTTCTTTTAGATTGTAAGTTTCAAAATTTTATACGCTGTTTTATATGGTGAACATGCAGAGGAATGATCTGCGGCTCCTAAATATTAAGCCAATAAAAAAGAGCGCATATTGCGCTCTTTTCAAGGAATTTATTTACACCTCATTAAAGAAACCAAGTGTAATAACCCCAAATCATCAATGGCCAAGCCACAAATGGGCTAAATAACCATTTCCAAAACCAAAAGCGTGGAATAAAACCAACACCGTGTACAAAGCCACCTGAAATACCAATCATAATAAACATCATGGCACGGTGGCTATATTCACCGTTGGCATCCAGCATTGCTGCTGGATGAAGAAGCAGTACAGCTGCGAGTGGGAATGCCAATAAACATGAAATAACCATCGCAATCTTGTTCGGTTTTTGAACTGTTGTTTCAGCGTTCACTGCAGTGTCTGTCATCTAATTATTCCTCGTCAAGGTCTTGATGAGATTCAATATACAGGGCACTCAAGACACCTGCAAAGCATGCCATCAGAATACCGAGAATCCATGCAAAGTACCACATAATTTATTCTCCTTAGACACAGCCTTAGTAAAGGCTGTGTGAATTCTCTTTAATGTGCTTGTTGGTGATAACGCCCCACATTTTGTAGTAACACCAAGTGGTGTATAGCAAAATAATTGGTACGAAGATACATGCTGCAACAGTCATTACAGTTAATGTGTTTTTACTTGATACCGCATCCCACATGGTCAAGCTTGCAACTGGGTTGAGGCTTGATGGCATTAAGAATGGGAACAATGCAAAACCTGCAGTTAAAATCGCACCGATCACCGCTAAAGATGAACCTGTGAAACTTAAACCAGCTTTGTTTTTACCTGCTGCAAGAATAATCAAAATACCGCCCAAGATGCCCATAATTGGTGCAATCATGGTAATAGGGTACGCTGAGTAGTTATTCATCCAGCCTGGGTTTGCATTGGTTAAAACTTCTTTAGCCAATGGGTTTGCTACGCCATTCGTGTCGTATGGAGTTACTAGGGTATAACCTTCGATACCACCGAAGTATAACCATGCGCCTGCACCTAAGAAACACACAAGGAACACAATACCCATGATTTGCGTTGCTTTTGCAGAGCGTGCACGTAAGTCACCATCGGTACGCAGCATTAACCATGCACCACCATGCGCACAAAGCATAGACAAGCTGACTAAACCACACACTAAAGCAAATGGGTTTAATAATGCAAAGAAGCTGCCTGTATATGTTGAACGTACAGTTTCGTCTAGGGTAAATGGTACGCCAAGGAACATATTACCAAACGCAACACCGAATACTAATGCAGGAACTGCACCACCTACAGCCAAACCCCAGTCCCAAGATGTACGCCATTTGGTGTTTTCAAGTTTTGAACGGTAGTCAAAACCAACTGGGCGCAGGAATAGGGCAAACAGAACTAAGAGCAGTGCCCAATACATGCCTGAGAATGCTGTTGCATATACCATTGGCCAAGCAGCAAATAACGCACCACCCGCTGTAATGAACCAAACTTGGTTACCATCCCAGTGCGGTGCAATCGTGTTGATCGCAGCACGACGTTCTTCGTCAGTTTTACCTACAAATGGCATGATCGCCATTGAGCCCATGTCGAAGCCATCGGTGAGGGCAAAGCCAATGAGTAATACACCCACCAACACCCACCAAATGATTTTGAGTAATTCATATTCGATCATGCTTAAGCCTCCTCATTGGCTTTTTTCGCAGCTTCAATTTTCTCGAAGTGGTATTTACCAGTATGAAGCGAGCTTGGGCCTAGACGTGAGAATTTGATCATCAAGTACATTTCAATAATCAGCAATACGGTATAGAACGCTGCCAATGCAATGATTGAGCCCCATACGTCGCCAGTGCTGAGTGAAGATGCAGACAAGTGTGTTGGAAGTACTTCACCAATTGTCCATGGTTGACGACCAACTTCTGCTACATACCAACCTGTTTGCGCTGCAATCCAAGGTAATGGTAATGAGAATAACGCAAATTTTAATAACCAAGGTTTACTTTCTGCGTTGCGTTTAGCCACTGCAAAAGTTGCAAGTGCGAATAACAACAGCATTAAGAAACCAGAAGCTACCATGGCACGGAATGCCCAGAACAAACTTGGTACGTGTGGAATAGTATCCGCAGCAGCCATTTTAATTTGTTCGTCAGTCGCATCTACTACGTTTGGCGTGTATTTTTTCAACAATAAACCATAACCCAAATCGGTTTGAGTTTGCTCAAATGCAGCTTTAAGTTCAGGAGATTGGTCGCCCGCACGTAATTGCTCAAGTTGTTGATAAGCAACCATACCGTTACGAATACGAACTTCGTGGTTTGCGATCAGGTCTTTAATACCAGTCACTTCTTCGGTGATAGAACGCGTTGCAATAATCCCCATTACATAAGGAATTTTAACTGCGTAATCTGTCGTTTGCGTTTCTTCGTTTGGAATACCAAATAAAGTGAACGCTGCAGGAGCAGGGTGAGTATCCCATTCTGCTTCAATTGCTGCGAGTTTGGTTTTTTGAACATCACCTAATTCATAACCTGATTCATCACCAAGTAGAATTACAGATAAAGTAGAAGCTAAACCGAAAATTGCTGCAATAGCGAATGAACGACGCGCAAATGGCAAGTCTTGCTTTTTCAATAAGTAATAACTTGAAATCGCTAAAACGAAAATAGCACCCGTTACATAACCTGCAGAAACAGTGTGTACGAATTTAACTTGCGCAACAGGGTTAAAAATTAACGCCCCGAAGTCAACCAATTCCATACGCATGGTTTCGTAGTTAAAGGTAGAACCCACTGGGTTCTGCATCCAGCCGTTGGCAACTAAAATCCAGAGAGCGGACATATTAGAACCAAGCGCAACCAGCCACGTTACACATAAGTGCTGCACTTTGGAGAGGCGATCCCATCCAAAGAAGAATAAACCAATGAAGGTCGATTCTAAGAAGAAGGCCATTAAACCTTCAATTGCGAGTGGTGCACCAAAGATATCACCCACGTAGTGTGAGTAATACGCCCAGTTTGTACCAAACTGGAACTCCATGGTTAAACCAGTGGTTACCCCTAAGGCAAAGTTAATACCGAAGAGTTTTCCCCAGAATTTGGTCATGTCTTTATAAATTTCTTTACCAGAAATCACATACGTGGTTTCCATAATGGCAAGAATAAAAGCCAGACCTAAAGTCAGTGGAACAAAAATAAAGTGATACATCGCGGTCATTGCGAATTGGAACCGCGAGAGATCGACCACGCTTTCAGAAATCATCAACGTGTCTCCTTGATTGAGGAAGGACTGCCAGCAATACGCTCAGCAACTTGTGAATCAAAATTTTGAGGAATAGTTGGGGCATCAAACCAAATATTTTTGATGACCATTAACAGCACGACCTTAATTATTAAAATGATCGTGAGTTCACGAACTACTTTTCTATTTAAATCTTTAGGAACTAAGCTCACTTTTATAAGCCTATTTTTTAAACTGTGTTTTATATTATTAAACAAAAACATACAAAAAAAAATAGCTGGCACAGTTAAAATGCAAATATATTGTTAACTTATTATAAATCAATAGTTTGTTTTTGGGTGTTGCAGAGAATAAATGGAGGAAAGTAATATTTTTTAAACTTGACAGAAACACTTGTAATTAATAATTCAAAATCTGACTAAAATACTTATATTTTAAAAAAGCAAATCAGACTAAATTGCTATGAATAAAAATCAATCTAAAAATAGCAATAAATTAGAGATATTATCAGCTAATAATTATTCTCATTCTTTTGTTAAAGTTTAATGACGATTCCGCATATTTTTTTATTTCCCTACAATGTAGTGGTGCTTTGTCTTTGGCTTAGTCTAGGGTAAACAGCATTTTTTCATAATGATTTTGTGTAAATATTGTTCAGATCACATGAAATGTATCGTTTATAAACAAACAGATTGTGTTGAGTTTGAGTGAAAAATTTTAACTTTCTTAGGTCAGCATGATTGGTTTTAAATCTTAAAAAATAACTTATTGATTGCTAAATAGGTTATTTGATGCCGAAATTTTTTTGGCAAGATAGTGAGATCTTTTTTTGCGCACAATAATAATTTGAGCTTGAAATTCAAGTTCACCAAATTCAGGTTCAACCTGCACATAATGCAGTTGCCCAAACTCATCACGTACACGTGCTTGTGCAGAAAAACCAGGACGGGCATTACCACTGGAAATTGTGGCTAAACGTCCGAGTAAATCGACTTGGCGCACGCTATATTTGGGCTTAATCACTTGGTCTAAACAGTGAATCATGAAGACTGTAAAAAAGATGGCAATAATAAACGCTGGAATAATAATGTAATAAGCAGGAACGAAATGTTGTTGTTGTGAGTAAATCAAAAACTGTAAAAAATATCCTGCAACACTGAAATTCATCAGTAAAAAAACAAAAATCAGTACTTTAGAAAATTTAACATCTAAAAGTGGCGATTCTGTAATTCGTTGTGAAAATGCACGTTTGAGCAACTGACTTGGGCGAAAATTAAAGTAATAACCAATCGTTTCGACAGTGCTGAGTAGCAATAAAACAACTAGGCTGAGATGAAAGGGCATTAAGTTCAAATCAGATAAAAACTCATGCATGCGCTAAACTCACGTGTTGAAATATTTATAGGTGATGTTATTAGATGCAGATCATTGATCTAACTCTGCTTAGAGAGCATAGATAAATGATCTGGTTTTGTATAGAGCTAAGATTTGGAACTTTTCGCTTCTTTCTGAAAGTTGCAAAAAAGTTAGTCGTTGATCAAGTAAATCCCACCATCTGAATGAACGCTGATCTCAACTTTCTCAAGTGATTGACCTAAACATGGGCCAGAAATACATTCACCTGTTTCAACTAAAAATAAAGCACCATGCGTTGAGCATTCGATATATTCTTGGTCGCGGTCTAAGAACTGGTTTTCTAAAAATTCTAATTCCACTTGTAGGTGTGGGCAGACGTTTTGGTAAGCGTAATACATGCCATCACGTTGGGTGATAAAAATTGTGTCACCATTTGGCGTTTCGTAGGCACGTGCTTCACGCTCAGGAATGTCTTCCATCATACAAATTTTATTCATTATGCAGATTCCTTTTGAATGCTATGTAAAAGTTTAGCGTAATCTTCTACCGCAAGACGAGGGCCGAATTGAGAAACCACTTCACTTGAAATCAGAATGGCAAGTTGAGCTGCAGTTTGGAAACCTAAGCCTGCATTGAGTGCATACAGGAATGAACCTGCAAAGGCATCACCCGCACCGTTGGCATCAACAGCAGTGACTTGACGACCTGGTACAGAAAAAGCGTTGTCGCCATCATAAATTAGGGCACCTTGTGCGCTCAATGTAATGACAATGTATTTGCTTTTTTGTTTTAGTTGTTCTAATGCCGCTTCAGCCGTTTCCGTTCCTGTGTACATCATGGCTTCTTGCTGGTTACAGAAGATCAAATCCACACCATCATCTAGTAACTCATCCAAACCTTCACGCGCATATTGCACCATGGCAGGATCAGATAAAGTCAGTGCAATTTTAACCTGATTGGCTTTGGCAATTTCACGCGCTTGTTTTACCGCAGCACGTGCAGTATCACTAGTAGATAAATAACCTTCGATATAAAGCCATTTTGCTGTTTTAAGTGGCTCAAAATCAATTTGTGTAGCAGAAAGTTCTGCGGTAATGCCCAAGTAAGTGTGCATGGTACGTTCAGAGTCATCACTCACAAGTACCATACAAGTCCCTGTAACGCCTTCACTGACCGATTTGGTTGTGGTGTGAATACCTGCTTCATTTAAGCCTTTGAGGTAAATATCACCCAATTCATCGTTACCAACACGGCAGGCATAGAAGGCTTGACCACCTAAAGCACTAAATGCAACGGTGGTATTTGCGGCAGAACCACCCGAAGCTTGGCCTTTATGTCTTTGTGTTTTAATTAAGTTGTTGTATAAATTTGCTTGTGTTTCACCATCGGTTAATTGCATAGTACCTTTTTGCAAGCTATGTTGAATGAGAAAGTCATCCGAGACTTGAAATTCTTGGTCAATTAATGCATTACCAATTGCAAAAAGGTCAACAGTTGCCATGTCTTTAAATCACAGTCAAAATTAAAAACGCTAAGTTTACACCAATGCTCAGGATTGCTGTAGTTTCATGAATAAAATTCAGCTGAATGAATGTTATTGATGAAAAATAGGGGTTTAGCAGAGTTATCAGGAAGGTTAGATGAACATCGAAATTAAAGAAGCACAAGAGTTACCAACGCAAATTCAGACTTTGGCCAAACATGCTGCTCAAGAAGGCTTTGATTTTGTCCATCGTTTAATTGAAGAATGGGAAAGTGGTAAAAACCGCTTTAATCAGCCTGGTGAGTTTTTATTGTTTGTTTACGATGGTGATCAATTGGTTGCATGTGGTGGCTTAAACCAGCAATGGAATGAGCAAGATATTGAAAGTCGTATTGGACGTGTACGTCGTTTTTATGTTTTGCCAAATTATCGTAAACATGGCGTAGGTAAACAGCTCTTGCAACATTTAGAGAAAAAAGCACGTGCTAATTTTTCGGCGTTGTGTTTAAACACTGATACCAAATCGGCAGCGCATTTTTATCAAAAACAGAATTATGTGTATGTCGAAAATCATCCAAACTATAGTTATTTTAAATACCTGATCTAGTTTTGCTCATGCTACAAGCAGCAGTGTAGGCAGCATTTTGTTGATACTTTGCAAATTTCAATCAATTTAGTCGGGTTTTCAACGTGAATTATCTAAAGAACTAAAGCTATAATGGCTTTAGTTTTTTATTTGCTTATTTTTAGGAGATCACATGACTGTAGATGTCACTGAAACCATTTCCCAGACTGTACATCCTGCGTTTCAGTTGGTACGTCAACACCATGTTGAAGCCTTAGACATTTTAGTGTCTGAATATAAACATAAAGTTACAGGTGCGGTGCATTATCATTTGGCGACAGATCATGATGAAAATGTATTTTTAGTCGCATTTCGCACTCAGCCGATGGACTCCAAAGGTGAGGCACATATTTTAGAACATACTGCGTTGTGTGGTTCTGAAAAATTCCCTGTCCGTGACCCGTTTTTTTTAATGATTCGTCGTTCATTGAATACTTTTATGAACGCATTTACCGCGGCAGATTGGACGGCTTATCCATTTGCAACACAAAACAAAAAAGATTTCCAAAACCTGCTTGCGGTATATATGGATGCGGCTTTTGCAGCCAATTTAAATCCTCTCGATTTTGCTCAGGAAGGTATTCGTATTGAGTTGGAAAATGGTGAGCCTGTTTATAAAGGCGTGGTATTTAATGAAATGAAAGGTGCGATGAGTTCGCCATCCGATCAGCTTTATCACCAATTGGCTTATCATTTATTCCCTGAAACAACTTACCACTACAATTCAGGTGGCGACCCGAAAGATATTCCAGATTTAACCTATCAAGAATTGGTAGATTTTTATAAGTCACATTATCACCCAAGTAATGCGGTATTTATGACTTTTGGCAATACGCCTGCATACGATTTACAAGAACAGTTTGAACAGTTGGCTTTGGCGAAATTTGAACAGGGCGAAACGTTGTATTCGAAGCCTGAGCGTCGTTTAGCTGCGCCAGTGGCAGTGACTGAAAGTTATGCAGTCGATGCAGAAGAACTGAAAGATAAAACTTATCATGTTTTGGCGTGGTTATTGCCTGAAGCAAGCGATATTAAATTACGCTTAGGTATGCGTTTGGTTGAAGGTGTTTTACTTGAAAATTCTGCATCACCACTGCGTCATTATTTGGAAACTTGGGCGCATGCACAATCTACAGGGCCATTGATGGGTGTAGATGATTCCAACTTTGAAATGACGTTCTTCTGTGGTGTGCAAGGTTCTAACCCTGAACATGCAGCAGAATTTCAGGCGGGCGTTTTAAAAGTTTTACAAGACGTGGCTGCACAGCCTGTAGATACGGCATTGGTCGATGCAATTTTGCATCAAATTGAATTGCATCAGCGTGAAATTAATGGTGATGGTATGCCATACGGGTTGAGCTTGATTTTAAATGGTTTAAGCAGTGCAATTCACCACAATGACCCAATTCAGGTGTGGGATGTAGATACCGCAATTGAACAAGTCAAAGAAGAACTTAAAGACCCAATGTGGTTATCGCAATTAATTCAGACACATTTAATTGATAACCCACACCGTGTGCAAATGACTTTGGTACCGGATGCAGAAAAATCGGCCAAAGATGCTGCACTTGAAAAAGCACGTCTGGCTGATATAGGCGCACAACTCACAGATGAGCAAAAAGCAGAAATCGTCGCGCAAACGGAAGCTTTAAAAGTCCGTCAAGATACGCCAGATGATTTGAATTTATTGCCAAAAGTTGGTTTGGAAGATGTGCCTGCAGCTTTGCATATTGTGCAGGGTGAGTTGCGTGAAATTATCAGTAACCGCATTGATTATCCTTTAAATTTATATCATGCAGGAACCAATGGAATTTACTATCAGCAAGTATTGATTCAAATTCCTGATGAAATTGTTCAATCGCCATATTTTAATTTGCTGTCTATTTTGATGGGCGAAGTGGGTGCAGGTGAATACGACTATTTAGAATTACAACAGCTACAAACCGCAGTCAGCGGTGGTTTGGGCATGGGCGCATCTTTACGCTCTAAAGTCGATGACAAAAATCAGATCAGTGCATGGCTCACTTTAACCACTAAGTCTTTGGTGAATAATCTTGAAGCCATCCGCTTGCTGAAACTGGCATTTGAGCAATTACGTTTTGATGAAAAAGACCGTATTATCGAGCTATTACAACAACGTAAAACCCGTTGGCAGTCGCGTTTGTCGGGTTCGGGGCACAGTTATGCCATGCAAATTGCAGGACGTCATCACAGTGCTTTGGCACAGCGCGATTACAACAACACAGGTTTGGGCGCATTAAATTGGTTGGCAGACTTGGTTGCTAAAATTGAAAAAGATGCAGCGGAATACGAGAAACTGATTGCTGAATTGCAATTGATCCACCATAAATTACTGCAAGCACCTAAACAATTTTTGTTGGTATGTGAAGAACATCAATCTGACCGTTTGGTCGAAGAAGTTCAAGAAGTTTGGGATAAACTTACTGTTGCAGAAAATCCTGCTGCTTTAACTCAAGTTCCTGTAGATGATTCAGCGCAAGATCAAGCATGGTTGATTCAAGCCAATGTGCAATTCTGTGCAGCAGCGTATCCTGCGGTGGAAGTGTCGCATCCTGATGCTGCACCTTTGATGGTATTGGCTGCATATTTGCGCAATGGTTTCTTACACAGCGCAATCCGTGAAAAAGGCGGCGCTTACGGTGGCGGTGCAAGCTACGATGGCAATGCATGTTCATTCCGTTTCTATAGTTATCGTGACCCACGCTTGGCAGAAACTTTTGCAGACTTTGAAGCGAGTATTGATTGGTTATTTAATGCAGAGCAGTTGCCGCATCAACTAGAAGAAGCGATTTTAGGTTTGATTGCCAGCATGGATAAACCGGGTTCGCCTGCAGGTGAAGCGATTACTGCATGTTATGCATTATTGCACGCGCGTACACCCGCATTCCGCACAGTTTTGCGAGAGCGTTTATTGGCGGTTACTTTAGACGATTTAAAACGTGTTGCGGAGCAATATTTGCGTCAGCAGCAAGCATCTAAAGCCGTAGTCGCACCTGTGTCAAAACGTGAAGCATTGCTCGAACTTGGTTTTGAAATTAAACAAGTGAACTGATACGTGAAATAACAACGAAAACTTAGGGGGATTTATGAGCGCGTTCAAACTGTTTGAACGCACAGGACTGTCGCTGAGTGTTGCCGCACTCAGCACTGTGTTTGTGGCGAAAACCTATGCACAAGACCCAGCTAGCTTAGTTGCACCTGCAACACCTGAAGCCTGTGTGGCTTTAGAGTCAAATGCTGATCGTTTGGTGTGTTACGATGCTCTGTTTAAAACTCCTGAAGCAGAAAAAACAGCGCTGATTAGCGAACGTCAAGCCGCTCAGGCACTTGCTCCTGCACCTGAAACTGTGAAAGAAAAAATTGCAGTGGGTGTGAGTAATTTATTTTCATTTGATGTACCAAAGCTTGATCCGAATGTATCTTTACTGGATAAGCGCTGGGAGCTTTCACCCGATAGCAAATTAGGCACATGGAATTTACGTGCTTATCAACCTGTGTATTTGATGCCTACTTTTTGGACGTCCGATAAAAATGAACGTCCACAAAGCTTGAATGAGCAAAATACCGTTCCCGTGGGTAAGGAGCAAAACCTGACCTCAATGGAAACCAAATTTCAGCTGTCTTTAAAAACCAAAGCGGTAGAAAATCTGTTGGGTGATAACGGTGATGTGTGGCTAGGTTATACCCAGTCATCACGTTGGCAAGTTTACAATGGTGATGAGTCACGCCCATTTCGTGAAACCAATTATGAGCCTGAAGCCAGTTTAATGTTCCGTACCAATTATCAGCTTTTTGGTTTACATGGGCGTTTGATGGGGCTGACATTGAATCACCAGTCCAATGGTCGTTCCGATCCATTATCACGCAGTTGGAATCGGGTGATTTTTAATTTAGGTTTTGAAAAAGACAATTTTGCCTTGATGTTACGTCCGTGGTATCGCATTGAAGAAGACCGCAGCGATGACAATAACCCTGAAATTAAAAATTATATCGGGCGTGGCGATATGTTGGCATTTTATCGCTGGAAAGAGCATGACTTTTCTTTGATGCTTCGTCATAGCTTAAAAGGCGGTGATGACGCGCACGGTGCAGCACAGTTTGACTGGGTTTTCCCAATCAGTGGAAAATTACGCGGTCATTTCCAGTTGTTTGATGGTTATGGCGAAAGCCTGATTGATTATAACCACCGCGCCACCTATGTTGGTTTGGGTGTGTCTTTAATGAATTGGTTTTAAGTAGATTAAGATTGATTTCTCATTATTGCTCGCTGAATATAAAACGCCAATCTTGAAGATTGGCGTTTGTTTTTGAAGTCGGATCGTATCCAGCTTTTATCCAACTTGAATATCTGCGGTTGGATGTTTAAGTCGGCTTTTTTGTGGTGTGGCGATTAAATAAGCCAAAGTCAGCGGCCCTAAACGACCTGCAAACATCAACAACATTAAAATAATTAAGCTGGCAGGTTGTAATTCACCTGTAACACCACGGGATAAACCCACCGTGCACGCTGCAGATACAGCCTCAAACAACAGGTCTAAAAAATTCAGTTTCGGTTCAAGGGCAAGTAAGCTAAACAAACCGAGGCAAATTAACATACCTGTGATGCTGATCACCGCCAAAGCTTTAAAGGTGGTACGTTCAGGTACAGCATGATTAAACACACGCACCTCATCTGAACGTCTTAAAAAACTGATCACACTTAAAATGACAATAATAAATGTGCCAACTTTAATACCGCCTGCGGTACTGAGCGAACCACCACCAATAAACATCAGAAGCATGGTGAGCAAGGTCGAGCTATTTTGCATACTTGCGACATCTAGACTATTAAAGCCTGATGAGCGAGGAACGGTAGCGTGAAACCATGCATTGAGGGCTTGATCGCCAATACTCATGGCTGCAAGGGTATGTGGATTATTGGCTTCAATCGCCCAAATCAGCAGAAAGGCCACAAAGTTTAAACCAGCAATGGTCGATAAAATCAGCTTGCTATTGGGTGAGAGTTTTTTCCAGCGTTTTGCACGTTTAATATCCATGAGTACCACAAAACCAATACCGCCAATGATATACAGCATACTAATAGTTAAGGTAATCAGGTATTGATCTGCAAAACTCATTAAGCTATTGGGAAATAATGAAAATCCACCATTGTTAAAGGCTGAAACACTATAGAAAGCCGCATAGAAAAATGCATCGCTAAATGGATAATCCTGCATCCATGCCAAGGTTAAAATAACCGTGCCAATCCCTTCAAAAAACAATGAGTAGAGCAACACGCTTTTAATGGTCATCGACACTTTAGACAGGTTGGTTTGCCCAATGGTGTCTTGCGCCATGATTTGTTGTTTTAAACCAATTTTGGATGACAAACTTAAAACCGCTAAAATCGCAAAAGTCATAAAACCTAAGCCACCACATTGTAACAACAACATAATGACCATTTGCCCAAATACGGTATAAGCATCGCCAATATTCACTACAGACAATCCAGTGATCGTCACTGCAGATGTAGCAGTAAATAAGGCATTAATCCAACTCATCTCGCCATGATGGGAAATGGGCAGTTTCAGCAAGATTGTGCCAATGCTAATAAAGCTTAAAAAGCCCAGTGCCAAAAGACTGGGTGGGCTTAAATTGACAGTTTTGATTGGTTGTTTCGCTGTTTTTTTCATTCTGACTTAAATTGTTTAGATAAGCGTTTTAATGGTTCAAGTTGTCCTTCAACCACCAAAATATCATCTGTTTGTAGCATTAAATTGGATTCAAGCGTATAGAAAATCGTTTCGGCACGTTTAAACAGTAAAAGTTTAACTTCGGGTGCATGTGACATCAGACTATGAATGCGCGTGCCATGCAAGTTGTCTTTAATTTTTACTTTTACAATATAGTGGTTGTCGTTTAGGCTCATATAACGACTCACCATCGGATAACTCAGCGATTGCGCGATGCGAACGCCCATATCTTCTTCAGGGTGAATAATTTTACTTACGCCCAAATGGGTCAAAATCATGGTGTGCGCTTTACTTTTGGCTTTAACGTAAATTTTAGAAATACCCAAATTCTTTAAATTTAAGACACACAAAATACTGGCTTCAATATCTTCACCAATGGCGACCACCACTGCATCACAATTTTGAATATTCAGTTCTTCCAAAACGTGTTCATCGGTTGCATCGGCAATCACCGCATGGGTTATTTGATCGGCAATGTTTTCTACAAACTTTTTATTGCTATCAATCCCAATGACATCATGGTTGAGTTTGACCAATTGTGTCGCCACAGTTGCACCAAAGCTACCTAAACCAATGACAGCAAATTGTGCCATAGCATCATCCTGAAAAATTATATTATTCTTCCAATATTCTAAAATATTTTAGGGCTCTATACTGTAGCAATATGACTAAAAAACCGCTGAAATCAGCGGTTTTTTGCACTTATTGAGATGTGTGATCGGTTATTTTAAGAAACGCTGATAACCCAAGTTATTAGTAATCTCTTGGTATGGATAAGTGATCTTTTCCAAAGTTTCAATTAAACCATCTGGGTTCTGTTTGGCATCCGAAGCTTCTAAACCGACCAATACACGACCTTCCGCTGCACCGTGGTTACGGTAATGGAACAGGGTGATGTTATGGGTTGGGCCTAAGCGCTCCAAGAAAGTCAGTAATGCACCCGGACGCTCTGGAAATTCCACACGGAATAGACGTTCATTTTCAATATCGGCATGACCACCGACCAAATAACGAATGTGTAGTTTTGCTACTTCATCATCCGACAAATCATCAACATCGTACTGGGTTTTGAGTAACTCATAAATGTCGTGGCGTTCTTTTTCACCAGATTTTAAGCTGATGCCGACAAAGACTTGTGCAGCAGTAGCATCGCTGGCGCGGTAGTTAAACTCGGTGATATTACGACCTTGCAGCGCACGGCAGAAGTTAAGGAACGCACCTTTTTCTTCTGGAATGGTCACGGCAAAAATTGCTTCTTTATGTTCACCGAGTTCAGTACGTTCCGCAATATAGCGTAAACGGTCAAAGTTCATGTTTGCGCCACAGACAATTGACACAATATTTTTATTTTGCAATTGGTGTTGCTCGACATATTTTTTGATGCCTGCCAAAGCCATTGCACCTGAAGGTTCTACAATGCTGCGGTTTTCATCAAAGGTGTCTTTAATTGCCGCACAGATTTCATCGGTATTCACCAAAACTACATCGCGCTCAACAATTGGGCCTGATTGATCTGATTTTTGTAGTTGTAAAACTTCAAACGGTTTCTCACCAATTTGTGCGACAGCAGTACCATCAGCAAATAAACCCACTTGCGGCAAAATCACACGTTCATTGGCTTCAAAAGCCGCTTTTAAGCAAGCCGATTCATCATATTCTACAGGAATGACTTTGACATGCGGTGCGACATCGCCCAAGTAGGCTGCAACACCTGCAATTAAACCGCCACCACCAACAGCAACGAAAACATATTCGACATCGCGCCATTGACGCAAAATTTCGTTGGCAATCGTACCTTGACCTGCCATGACCAATTCATCGTCATACGGTGGAATAAAAGTCATGCCTTCATCTTGGGCACGTTGAATTGCATATTTGTTGGCAACATCAAATGAGTCACCATGTAATACCACTTCGCCACCCAAGCGTTTTACCGCTTGTACTTTAATATCTGGCGTGGTTTTAGGCATAACGATAATGGCGCGAATGCCCAGTTTTTGCCCAGACAATGCTACACCTTGCGCATGGTTGCCTGCAGAGGCAGTAATTACACCACGTTCAAGTTGGTCTTTGGGTAACTGGCTAATACGGTTATATGCACCACGCAATTTAAAAGAGAATACGGGTTGTAAGTCTTCACGTTTAAAGCGAATGTTATTGTTCAGTTTTTCACTAATTCGTGGCGCTGCGTCGAGTGGGGTTTCGATTGCAACATCGTAGACCGTTGCTTGTAAAATTTGTCGAACCAAACGAGACAGCATGTTAATCTTCCATCTAACAGTTTAAAATAGGGGGTTATTGTAACAAACCCCTGCACATTTTCGCTGTAAAATCGGCAACAAATGTCAAAAATAGTTGAGTGAAGTCATGAGTCTGTATGCTACCCAAGATGAAAAGAAGCAAGCGGCTGCCAAAGCAGCATTAAAACATTTGCCTAAAGGCGGGATTTTGGGGGTAGGTACAGGCAGTACAGTCAATTTCCTGATTGATTTATTGCCTGAATTACAATTAGAAGCAGCTGTGGCAAGTTCTGAAGCGACTGCGGAGCGCTTAAAGAAACTTGGTATTGAAGTGGTTGATATGAACTCTGTGGGCAGTTTAGATGCTTATGTTGATGGTGCAGATGAAATTGACCGTCACATGCACATGATTAAAGGCGGCGGCGCAGCGTTGACCCGTGAAAAAATTGTGGCTTCTATTGCACGTAAGTTTATCTGTATTGTCGATGATTCAAAATGGGTAGAGCAATTAGGACGTGAGTTTCCATTGCCAATTGAGGTGATTCCAATGGCTCGTTCTGCGGTAGCACGCAAAATTGTGGCTTTAGGTGGCGATCCTGCTTACCGTGAAGGTGTGGTGACTGATAACGGTAACGTGATTTTAGATATTTATAATTTAAATATTTTAAATGCGTTGGAATTAGAAAAAACCTTGAATGATATTCCAGGTGTTGTGACCAACGGTATTTTTGCCATCAATAAAGCTGATATTGCAATTGTAGCGACCAATAACGGCATTGAAGAACGTACTGCGGTTTAATTCGTCTCCCAAGCCCCTTGTTTTTAATAGGGGGCTTTACTTCCTCCTTTATTAAAGGAGGGGTCGGGGAGGATTTAATAAAAGAACAACAATGACATTATCCGACTTACCTGAAATTCAAATCACACCACATGCAAAAGCAACACGTTTACGTTTGCGTGTCGAGCCGCATCAAATTCGCTTAACTGTACCGAAATATTGTACTCAGCGACAAATTCAGGATTTTTTGCAGCAATCTGAACAGTGGATGATTGAAACTTGGCATAAACAGCAGGCACAGCAAGGACTTGTTCGGCGTGAATTGCCAAATCAGTTATCACTTTTTAATTTGGCTAAGCCTTTAAATATTCATTATCAAACACAAAAACACAGTTTTATTTTAGATTTAAAACAGCATTGCCTATGGGTTAGTGACCGCCAACCTGCGGCATATTTAAAAGCCTTTGTTATTGCTTATGCCAAACAAATGTTGCCGATATATTTGCAAACAGTCAGTCATGAAATTGCTTTGCCATTTAAACAGTGCGCAATTCGTCAACCGAAAACCCGTTGGGGCAGTTGCAGTACGCAACAGCATATTATGCTCAATAGCGCCTTGGTGTTGTTTCCTGAACAAATTGTGCGATATGTTGCTGTGCATGAGTTGGCGCATACACGACATTTTGATCATAGTCCTGCATTTTGGGTTGAAGTACAACGGCATGATGCGCACTATTTGCAGCATCGCAAGCAGTTAAAAACAACGTCTTTGCCTTGGTGGTGGTATCAATAAAAAAGCCAACACCCACATGATAAGACTACAATGCAAAGGTGTTGCACGTATTGACTACAATCCAAATCATCTTTTATAAAATCAACAGAATAAAGAAAAGCCCCAAAACCCTAGTAAAACAGTTCAGAAAACCAAAACTTCCTGTCATACTATAGCGTTAGCTTAAACATGCTTTTGAATTGAGGTAATGCACGTGATTTCAGTTGGTATTGTCGGTGGTACAGGTTATACAGGCGTTGAATTATTGCGTCTTTTGCTACGACACCCAAATGTGAAAGTAAATGTACTGACTTCACGTACAGAAGCGGGTCGCCGTGTAGATGATATGTTCCCAAGCCTGCGTGGACACACAGACCTGTGCTACTCAGATTTAAACATCGAAGAATTAAAACAGTGTGATGTGGTGTTCTTTGCTACACCGCACGGCGTTGCAATGCAACATGCTGCGGAGCTTGTTGCAGCCAACACCAAAGTGGTCGATTTAGCAGCAGACTTCCGTTTGCAAGATTTAGCACAGTTTGAAAAATGGTATGGCATGCAACATGCTTGCCCAGACATTTTAAAAGATTCAGTTTATGGCTTGTCTGAACTCAACCGTGAACAAATTAAACAAGCACAGGTGATTGGTAACCCGGGGTGTTATCCAACAACAGTGCAACTTGGTTTAGCGCCATTATTTAAACAAGCTGAAGCTTTAGTGAAACCTGAAAGTATTATTATTGATGCAAAATCGGGTGTATCTGGTGCAGGGCGTAAAGCCAGTTTGGGCATGATTTACTCTGAAAATGCAGACAACTTCAAGGCGTATGGTGTAGCAGGACATCGCCATCACCCAGAAATTGTAGAAGCACTGGAAAATATTTCAGGTCAAAAAGATGTGTTTAATCACATTATATTTGTACCGCATTTGGTCCCTATGATTCGCGGTATGCTCAGCACTATCTATGCAGATTTAACTGATGCTGGTGATGCAGCAGATTTACAAAGCTTGTATGAGCAATTTTATGCCAATGAGCAATTTGTAGATGTAATGCCAGCCAACAGTTCACCAGAAACACGTTCAGTACGTGGCGCCAACCAGTTGCGTATTGCGTTGTATAAACCTCAACCAAAAAAATTGGTACTTTTGGTGGCGCAAGACAACTTGGTGAAAGGTGCAGCAGGGCAAGCCGTACAAAATATGAACCTGATGTTTGGTTTTGCAGAACATGCAGGACTTGAGGTAATTGGTTTATTACCATAAGAACACGTTTTTCAACTTCACACACATTTAGATTTCGATTTAAATGTGTGTTTTGAATGAATCAAAACAAGAGATGACGATGCATAACACCGATACAGAAACCACGTCTCAGTCGAATTCAAGCATGACACCCTCATCTATACCGCCAGAAAAAAAGCCATTTCTTGAAAGCAATGCACCTTTGGCAATTGGCGCTGCCATTTTAATTTTAGGCAGTGGTTTTTTGGGCTATTCAGTCGGGCATCGTCAAGGCTTAACCGTGGTTGGTTACGATGCCGATGCAGAACAACTGGTTGAAGTGGTGCAAGAACAAAAAACGCGTCTGGAAAGTCTGAATAAGAGCTTAAACGCTGCGATTCAAGAACGTGATGTTGCGGTCAGTAATTCCAATGACTTATATCAAGCTTTCACTCAAGCGACTGAAGATAAGCAACGTACTGAAGGCATGAGCGCGATTTATCGTGAAGTCTTGCGCCAACGTGGAGGCTTAAGCCTGACTGTGCAAAATCTTGGGGTAAAACCATTACCAGACAATGCTTATGAATATCAGATCGATTTGGTGCAAGTGAGTCCTAGCAAGCGACGTGCAAGCGGTACGGTAGAACTGCGTTTAATTCAAGGCACAGAAGTGCTGGTTGTTCCGATGGAAGATAGCAATTTTAATTTTGATAATTATGAGCGTTTAACAGGGCGCTGGAGCATGCCTAAAGGCTTTAATCCAGACTTTATTGAAGTCCGTTTAAATGGCGCAACTCCTGTGATTAAACGCTTCAGTTGGAGCAAAGGTAAAGCCGTGGAAGCCGATTCAGCATTTATTTCTGAAATTCCACAAGCAGAAGCCAGTGCTCAATAATGTGTGATATATAAACCTTATGCGAAGTCAAAAACGATCAATTTGTTTAAATGAAATAAAAAATACGTTTCACCAATCTGGCTATGTCGATTGGCATGTGAGTCCACGTTTAAGTGTGGATGATGCGGGGCATGAAGACGACGGCGATATTGCGTTACAAACAGCACCGCCTCAATTAAAGCGTCCACCTTTATATGCTGTCGTTTTAATGAACGATGACTACACCCCAATGGACTTTGTAATTGAAATTTTACAACAATACTTTGCAATGAATCTTGACCAAGCGACTCAAGTAATGCTAACTGTACATTATGAAGGAAAAGGTATCGCAGGGGTCTATCCGCGGGACATTGCGGAAACGAAAGCGAACCTAGTCAATAATTACGCTCGATCACAAGGTCATCCATTGCTTTGTCAGATTGAGCCTAAAGATTAAGGGGGTTACATGCTCAGTCGTCAATTAGAAGTATCCTTACGTTTGGCTGTTAGCATGGCTCGTCAGAAGAGACATGAGTTCTTAACGGTTGAACATTTATTATTGGCTTTATTAGATAATGACTCTGCTGTAAATGCGTTGAAAGCATGTGGTGCAGATGTAGTTGTACTGCGTAAAGAACTAGAAGAATATGTAGAACAACATACCCCTAAACTTGCTGAAAATAATGATCAAGCCCCGCATCCAACAGAAAGTTTTGACCGAATTTTGCAACGTGGCATTTTCCATGTGCAATCGAGCGGTGGTGACCGTACTGTAGAAGGCGCCGATATTTTAGTAGCGATGTACTCAGAACGTGATTCTTTTGCGGTCTATTTACTTAAACGCCATCAAATCAACCGTTTAACTTTGACGCAATACCTGTCACATGGTACGCGTAAAGATGAAGCGCAGGCTGAAGACGAGGTTGAAGAGTTAGATGGGGAAGGTTCACACTCTGCCAATGCAGGCCCGCTAGAACTTTACACGCTAAATTTGAATACCGAGGCACAAAAGGGAAAAACCGATCCATTAATTGGTCGTGAAAAAGAAATTGAGCGTGCTGCACAAATTCTGTGCCGTCGTCGTAAGAATAACCCATTGTTAGTGGGCGATCCTGGCGTGGGTAAAACTTCTATTGCCGAAGGTTTGGCATGGTTGATTGTTAATGGTAAAGCGCCAAAGCCACTCGAAAATGCCGAAGTATATAGTTTAGATATTGGTGCGTTGGTCGCGGGTACCAAATACCGTGGTGACTTTGAAAAGCGTTTAAAACAACTATTAAATGCCTTAAAAAAGAAACCTGATGCTATTTTATTTATCGATGAAATCCACATGATTATTGGTGCAGGCTCGAGCATGGGCAGCACTATGGATGCGTCAAACTTAATTAAACCTGCGTTGGCAAATGGTACTTTACGCTGTATTGGCTCGACTACATTCCAAGAATATCGTCAGGTATTTGAAAAAGACCATGCGCTGTCACGCCGTTTCCAAAAAATTGATGTCAATGAACCTTCAATCTCTGAAACAGTTGATATTTTACGTGGTTTAAAATCGAAATTTGAAGAATTTCACCATGTGAAATATGACGATAAAGCATTGGTGTCTGCGGTAGAGCTATCTGCTAAATTTATTAATGACCGTTTCTTGCCAGACAAAGCTATTGATGTGATTGATGAAGCAGGTGCGCAGCGCCGTTTAAGAGCCGAGCAAGATGATACTTTAATCACAGTGGAAAACATTGAAGATATCGTCTCTAAAATTGCACGTATTCCACCAAAAACCGTATCGAAAGATGACAAGAGCGTACTTGAACATTTAGAGCGTGATTTAAAACGCGTAGTGTTTGGGCAAGATGAAGCCATTGAAGCTTTGGCATCCGCAATTAAACTGTCACGCGCTGGCTTAAAAACACCAGACAAACCAGTCGGTAGTTTTGTATTTGCTGGCCCGACAGGCGTGGGTAAAACCGAAGTTACCAAGCAGTTGGCAAAATTGTTAGGTGTGGAATTAGTACGCTTTGATATGTCTGAGTACATGGAGCGCCATGCCGTTTCACGTTTAATTGGTGCGCCTCCGGGTTATGTAGGTTTTGATCAGGGCGGCTTACTTACCGATGCGATTCATAAAAACCCGCATTGTGTGTTGTTGCTAGATGAGATTGAAAAAGCACATCCTGATGTATTTAACTTATTGCTGCAAATTATGGATCATGGCTCATTGACCGACAATAATGGTCGTAAGTCAGATTTCCGTAATGTGATTTTAGTACTGACTACCAATATTGGTGCAGAAAGTATTTCACGAGTTAGCATTGGTTTCATGGATCAAGACAACAGTAATGACAACCAAGAAGCAATGAAAAAAGCCTTCTCACCAGAATTCCGTAACCGTTTAGATGGTGTGATTCAATTTAAGGCTCTACCAACGACAGTGATTGAAAATGTAGTAGATAAATTCTTGACTGAATTACAAGCTCAATTGGATGATAAAAAAGTCATTCTTGAGGTCGATCAGGATTCACGTGAATGGATGGCTGAGCATGGGTATGATCGCTTGATGGGAGCACGACCAATGCAACGCCTGATTCAGGAACACTTGAAGAAACCATTAGCAGAAATGATTTTATTTGGTGAATTGGCAGAACAGGGCGGTAATGTTGCTGTTTCTGTGAAAAAAGAGAATGGTAAAGCGGTTGGTTTGAAACTTGAAGTATTTGAAGATCAAACTGCCGAACCAGCTTAACTTGTATATTGCATCACCATGAATGAAAATAACCCATGTTCAACATGGGTTATTTTTTATGTATTCCACTTTTAAGTAAAGTCGCTTATGGATGTTCAGATCACAAAAATTGCCAGTACCTTGCTCTTATTTTTTATAACAGCAGTGATGGAAATATTAGGTTGTTATTTTCCTTATTTAATTTTGAATCAGGGAAAATCGCAGTGGCTTTGGGTGCCAACAGTTTTGGCTTTAGCGGCTTTTGTGTGGTTGCTTACTTTGCATCCTGCGGCATCGGGGCGAATTTATGCAGCGTATGGCGGAATCTATATTTGCACCGCTTTGATTTGGCTAAAGTATGTGGATCAGGTTAATTTAACCCGTTGGGATATGTTTGGTGGGATGGTGGTCATTTTGGGTGCATTGATTATTATTTTACAACCTCAAGGTTTAATACGTTAACTCTCAACTGTTTTGAGTATTCAACCTATTAAACCTGTAATGAGGATGTGATGCTTAATAGAGTTTTTATTTAATCTGTTTTAAATTTACATTCACTATTCGACAATTGCACGTTAAATTGTGTTTTCTCTGCACTGAGTTGTAAATTCAACACATACGGATTTACACGCTGAAATTGATGCTCAAACATTGAATCGCAGTTGTGAATCAAGTTTTGTTTAATCATGTTTTTAACATTGTTGTAGCCCGTGCTTTCTACAAATTGAGTAAAATCGGGTGAAATAATCATACCGCGAATGTTAATTTGCTTGTCTGTAGTTGTACTTTGTTCAATCACGGTATTTTGATCGACTTGATACGGCATAGTACGTGAATCTTCATCGCTAATTACATCTAAAATTTCATTTAAAGCTGTTACATTTTTAATTTTGTAGTCAACCGTTAAAATATCGTGCTGAACCAAATATTGGTCTAATTCGCTAGGTTTAGCATAGGCTGTGCTATGAGCAAGCATTGCAGCTGCGCAAAGTGTTATTGTCGCAAGTGTTTTATACATCATATTATTCATCTAGGCTCTTTTTGAAATTTTAGAAAATAACCGTCGTTATAGATTATAACGAGCCAAATAAAAAACAGCACCATTTGGTGCTGTTTGTAACAAAACTCATCAAAGCGTACTCAATGCTTTGAAATCGTTTAGTCTTTTTTGAGGTTTTCGTTCAATAAAAACTCAACCAATGCTTTTTGAGCATGCAAGCGGTTTTCGGCTTCATCCCAAACCACAGCGTTTTTATGATCTAGCATATTTTCAGAAATTTCTTCACCACGGTGCGCAGGTAAACAATGCATAAACAAGCAATCTGGATGTGCCAAGTCCATCAAGCGCTCATTGACTTGATAGTCTGCAAAGGCTTTTTCACGGATTTTTTGTTCTTCTTCCTGCCCCATACTCGCCCAAACATCGGTCACAATCAGGTCAGCATTGACTGCTGCATCTTCAGCAGAATCGACCAATTCTACACAGTGTGCAAATTCAGACAGGAAACGTTGTTCAGGTTCATAGCCTTTAGGCGTTGCAATTTTTAAATTAAAGCCCCACATGTGCGCAGCTTCAATATAAGAGTTACACATGTTGTTGCCATCACCAATCCAAGCCACGGTTTTACCTTCAATTGAACCGCGATGCTCTAAGTAAGTTTGCATGTCTGCAAGTAACTGGCAAGGGTGGTGATCGTCAGTTAAAGCATTGATCACTGGAACTTTTGAATAAGATGCAAAACGTTCTACAATGTCATGTCCGAAAGTACGAATCATCACGATATCAAGCATGCTTGAAATGACTCGTGCTGAATCTTCAATCGGTTCACCACGACCTAACTGTGTGTCACGTGATGATAGGAAAATTGCGCTGCCACCAAACTGACTCATACCTGCTTCAAACGATACACGAGTTCGGGTACTAGATTTTTCAAAAATCATTCCCAAGACTTTGCCCACAAAGGGTTGGAAAACTTCATTGTTATGCTGTTTACGCTTGAGCTCAATGGCGCGTTGCAAAATTTGATTCAGTTCTAAAGTCGATAAATCGCGTAATGTTAGAAAGTGACGTAGAGCCATTCGTTACTCCACAATAATTGCTGAATGAGAAAAACAACAATTAGTTGTTGGTTGGTTAAATGAAAAAGGGAATCGGCTAATATACTATAGGATGAAGAAATTGCAAAAAAACTAGACTTTTTGATGGGCGTCTAGAAAGCGATCTACACAATAACTTACATAATTGATTGTTTCTTGTTCAGTTTCTTGTTTTGGAATGCCCATAATAATGCGCCATTCTAAATTTCTTAAAATTCCAAAATACAATTGTGCCGAATAAACAGGGTGTTCGCAGCGAATGAGCCCTTGTTGGCTGGCATGCTCTAGCACTTTGGCAATGCACAATTGCACGTGCAGAGGGCCACGCTCATGAATATGCAAGGCAATGTCGGGGTTGCGCTGACTTTGCTCTAAAACTAAACGCATAAAAGCTGCATTTTCAGGCGCTAGAATATGATGATAAAAATTCAGCAAGGTTTGAACCAAATAACCACGTAAATTAGAATCTATTTGTTCAAAAGGGATGTGAATATCCTGAAAAAACTTGTCACGGCGATAATCACAAATCGCCTTAAACAAGCCTTCTTTATTACCAAAGTATTTATAAATAGAAGCTTTAGAACCGCCAGCATGCTGCACAATATCATCTAAAGATACTGCATCGTAGCCACGTTCTAAAAACAGATCAGTTGCACTGACGAGCAGCGCCACACATCGCTCATGTCCACGCTTTGTAGGAGGGACATCTTTACCGAAAGGGGTTAAATGAGCGATATCTTGCATATTGGATAAAATTTCAGCAAATGATCAAAGGGAGAGATTGTTATTATAGCAAATTTATGCACAGCGTGCTGTGTTGAAGTGTACGGGCAGCGTGCTTGAATTTAGAAAAAATAGAAATACACTCAAAATAAGCTAAATTTTGCTTATTTAGTATGCAAAAAAGCTATGTTTATTAAATTTAAATAATAAGCAATATCACGAAAATTTATTGTGCAATAAAATTTCGAATTATTTGACTAAAGTTTTAGAGCATAGATTCTAAAAAGTCATGGCGCAGCGTTGCATTCCCGATATACTCAAACCTCGAAAAATATAGTAAGAAAAGCGGAAAGGAAGATGACAGAACAAACATCTGCGGGCTTAAGATTCAGACAAGCTTTAGAAGTGGAAAAGCCATTACAAATTATCGGCACGGTAAATGCTTATGCTGCAATGATGGCAAAGCAGGTTGGCTATAAAGCCATTTATTTATCTGGCGCAGGTGTCGCCAATTACTCTTACGGTTTACCTGACTTGGGCATGACCAGTTTAGACAACGTCTTGGAAGATGTACGTCGTATTACTGAGCGTGTAGATACTCCATTATTGGTGGATATTGATACAGGTTGGGGTGGTGCATTTAATATTGCCCGCAGTATTAAACAAATGATTGCTGCAGGTGCTGCTGCAGTACACATTGAAGATCAGGTTGCACAAAAGCGTTGCGGACACCGTCCAAACAAAGAAATTGTAACTCAGCAAGAAATGGTCGATCGAATTAAAGCTGCGGTTGATGCAAAAACTGATTCAAACTTTGTAGTCATGGCACGTACAGATGCCTTGCAAAAAGAAGGTTTGCAAGCGGTGATTGACCGTGCTTGCGCATGTGTGGAAGCGGGTGCAGATGCAATTTTTGCAGAAGCTATGACTGATATTACCATGTATAAAACTGTATGTGATGCCGTAGGTGTACCTGTATTGGCAAACATTACAGAGTTTGGTGATACCCCTTATTACACCACTGAAGAATTGGCTGAGCAGGGCATTCGCATGGTGTTGTATCCACTTTCACCAACTCGTGCTATGCAAAAAGCAGCACTTGAAGTGATGCAATCCATTCGTAAAGATGGCACGCAAGTGAATGTCTTAGACAAAATGCAACAACGTAAAGAATTATACGAATTCCTTGATTATCATACTTTTGAAAATACATTAGACAAGCTGTTCAAACAGGAGAATTAAAAAAATGGCTGAAGGAAAAGTACTCACAGGCGCAGGATTGCGTGGACAAGTGGCAGGTAAAACCTCACTCTCAACTGTTGGTAAAAGTGGCGCAGGCTTAACTTACCGTGGTTATGATGTGCAAGACTTGGCAGAAAACTGTCAGTTTGAAGAAGTTGCATACTTGATTTTCTTTGGTGAATTGCCGACTTCAGAGCAATTGGCTGCCTATAAAGCAAAATTGAAATCTTTACGTGCATTGCCTCAAGCACTCAAAGAAGTGCTTGAGCGTATTCCTGCAGATTCACACCCAATGGATGTGATGCGTACAGGTGTTTCAATGCTAGGTAACTTAGAAACCGAACAGTCATTTGAACAGCAACAAGATGTAGCAGACCGCATCTTGGCGACTTTGCCAGCTATTATTTGCTACTGGTATCGTTATAGCCACGATGGCGTGCGTATTGAAGAAAATACGGATGATGATTCAATTGGCGCACAATTCCTGCATTTATTACGTGGTGAAAAACCAAATGAATTGCATGAACAAGTCATGAATGTGTCATTAATTTTGTATGCAGAGCATGAGTTCAACGCATCAACATTTACAGCACGTGTTTGCGCATCAACTTTGTCTGACATGCATTCATGTATTACAGGCGCGATTGGTTCATTACGTGGCCCATTACACGGTGGCGCGAATGAAGCAGCGATGGAAATGATTGAAAATTGGACATCGCCAGAAGAAGCTGAACGTGAAATGCTAGGCAAGTTGGAACGTAAAGAAAAGATCATGGGCTTTGGTCATGCGATTTATAAAGACAATGATCCACGTAACGGCATCATCAAAATCTGGTCTGAGCGTTTAGCGCAAGATGTAGGTGATACAGTACTTTATCCTGTATCGGTGCGTTGTGAAGAAGTGATGTGGCGTGAGAAGAAATTATTCTGTAATGCTGACTTCTTCCATGCGTCTGCGTATCACTTTATGGGTATTGCGACCAAACTATTTACACCAATCTTTGTGATGAGCCGTGTAACAGGTTGGGCAGCACACGTGATGGAACAGCGTGCAGATAACCGTATTATCCGCCCAAGTGCAGATTATACAGGCCCAGAATTGCGTAAAGTTGTACCAATTGCAGAGCGTTCGGCTGCTTAATTGGTTGTCTAAAAAGCTGTACCGTGCATGAACATCATGTGATGCAGCAGTTTAGGCTGAAGATAAGGTTTCATTGTTAAGCAATGGAACCTTATTTTTTTTGAGGTTTGGATGAGGGTAGTCAAAAATACAATGAGTAATTATTGAAGCGTTAGAGAATTAAAAAAGATCGGGCGTACGATAGCGCATTTTTAAATATTTGATCATAAAAGAAGGTTGTTGTATTTTGTTTCTTAAGGTTGTAAATGGTTGCATGATTGGCTAAAATTTATTCCATAATTAATATGAGGAAAAAGCAATGTCACATGTAGCAGTTAAAATCGACAGCGATATTGTTGAATCAGCAAAGATTTACGGGATGGCTGAAAGTAGAAGTGCAACTAAACAAATTGAGTACTGGGCTAAAATTGGAAAAATCGCACAAGACAATCCCGATTTAACTTTTCAAGATATAGCAGATTTGTTGCTTAGTATGGCGCATGTCAAAGCAGGGAATACAACACCATATAAATGAATATACAACAAACTCCCTTATTTGAACGGACAGTGAAAAAACTAACCAAGCAGCAGAAAAAAGATGTTGATAATGCCGTAATAACCGTTTGGAATAATCCTGATATCGGAGAAGCTAAAGTGGGGGATTTAGCAGGAGTATTTGTTTATAAATTTAAAATGGACAAACAGCTTGTGCTACTGGCTTACTCTGTGAGTGATGACGAAATCATGACACTCTATCTTTTAAAATTGGGCAGTCATGAGAATTTTGATAGAGACTTAAAAAGATAGGTTTACTTCAGGGTGCAGTACAAGTGTTTGTATCTTGCATTAGATCAATCAGGTCTTGAGCGACTAACAGAGTGAGCTGTTCTAGTCGTTGTAATGGATTGCCATCTAAAAAATATTTGTACTGAAAAGTTTGCTGCTGATAATGAATGGCGATAAAAAATGTCCCTACAGGTTTTTCTGGTGTGGCACTGCCGCCTGGTTTCAGTAACCCTGTGCATGCCACAATAAAATCTGCATGTTGAAATAGTTTTTTGCCTTGAACTGCCATGGCTTGTGTGACTTCTGCAGATTCAGCGGTATAGGTGGCAATTAAGTCACTATTCACATGCAAAATCTCACGTTTAATGCTTGGGTCGTAACTGACTAATCCACCAAGTAAAATATTGGCACCGCTATTTTTATAAATAGAAAACTGACTACATAAGTAACCTGAGCTGGCACTTTCAATAAAAGCCACAGTCTGTTGGCGTTGTTCAAGTATGGCACAGCATTGTTTGAGCATGATAAATCTGCAAGTGAATAGAATAAGTTGCTCAAGTGTACTGAATTTTGTCGACTTGTGCGAAAAAACATCAAAAAGTGAAATGCTAAAATAAGAATGTTCACGATTTAACTGCCTATTTTCAGTATTCTAACAATAGACTATAGTTGATTCTTTTAAACTAGGAATTACCATGAACCGATTTAAAACCTCTTTTTTAGTTATTTCTTTGGGTCTTACTTTAACTGCCTGCGGCGGCAGCAGTGATGGTGCATCGAGCTCTACAGGGAATGGTGCATCGAGCTCTACAGGGAATGGTGCATCGAGCTCTACAGGGAATGGTACATCGAGCTCTACAGGGAATGGTACATCGAGCTCTACAGGGAACAGCGGCACCACACCAGATACTTCTACTGGTTCAGTATTAGAAAAATTGAATTCATCACAATCCTACAATATTATTTTTGACTACCCTAATTCTTCTGGTGCATCAAGACTTGATTCTGTAAAACAAAATGCCGATGGTATTATCACCGAATTTGGTGATTACAAAATTACAGGAGATATTGTTGCGAAAGAAATTGCTGGAAATAAAAACTTTACGATTGCTCGTGTAACCAAAGGAATTTTTAATTATGAAAAAAATGGGGAAATAAAATCAACAGATATTTCCAAATATAGCAATGCCTCTTATTTTTATTTTGCATTTACCCCAATCATTACTAAGCGTATTTCTGCCCAAACCAAACAAATTAACTGTACTGATGTTAATGCTACTCAAGCAAAAGTGACCAATAGTGGCCAATTTGAAAAATTTATTTCTCCATCCATTCATAATGGAAGTATTACCTTAAATCCTAACGGCAATATCGACGTTAAATTTACTGCAAAAAATGGCAGTGATGAAACTACCTTTGCTTCATCAATGAGATGGGTTGATTCATTCAATAACTATAGCAGCTATAACTTATTGGGTATCGTAGGACAACAAGGTGAATCAAATCAGATCGGTACATTTAACATAGCTGATAATGGATCAAATAGCCTAGTACTTGGTGCAATTTACCGTATGACTTTGAGCAATAATGGTAACTATCAAGGTGCTGTTTCTATGGTATGTAATTATTAATATAGCTTGATTGAAGTGTCATGCGCCTTAATCTTTATGTATTTTTTTAAATTTAAGACCTAGGCAGTGCCTAGGTTTTTTTATTTCGTATAACCGCCATTATGTTAAATGGAATAAAATATGCACGACATTTATAGTCGTTCTGCTTATATTTTATCCTTGTTATTTGGGATTAATTTTTTTAAATTAATTATTTATCTAAAGGCATTAAGTTGACAAAAATAACTAATCATGCGAAAAAGTTTTTTTAGTTAACAGATGTTCACACATGCCTCGAATTGTTTCTGTACCACTTAGTTTAGAACAGCGAGAACGACTCATTTTTCTGGCCAAGCATGCAAAACATTGGCGTGAAAGACAACGTGCCCAAACTATTCTCTGGCTTTCTGAAGGTA
>NZ_JACASN010000070.1:0-3486 GCF_013390985.1 Acinetobacter sp. Swhac1
ATTAAAAGTATGTCGGAGCGGCCTAGGAAGAGGAAATTACAACGATTTACAGATGATATTTCAATGTTATTTAGGAGGCACCAGAGTGTATGAAATATCATCAACATGGCTTAAGTTGGCGCGTATGCGTATTTATACTGAATTGGAAATTTCATTGCCTAGAGAATTGAATAAAGAACAACGTGAAGAATTAGTACAGGAATTTGTAGATAAGACTTTAGGTAAAAACTTCACATATTCCTATGCAATTCATAGCCCATTAGCAAGTGATGGTGAACAAAATCCTCATATTCTTTTGATGTTTAGTGAAAGAAAATTAGATGGTATTGATCGTGACGAAGTACAACACTTTAAACGCTACAATCCGACTAATCCTGAAAAGGGCGGGGCAGGTAAAGATCGCTATTTTTCATCTAAAGTTTTTGTGGCAGATACACGCTTATCATGGGCTAACCATGTAAACGATTTTTGCGAAAATTTAGGTCTTGATGCTCGTATAGATCATAGAAGTTATAAGGCTCAGGGGCTTGAATTATCCAGTCAAAACTTCAGGGCTGATTATGTTAGTAATCATAAATATTTCATTAATGAAAATATAAAAAATATACGTCATCAAAATGGCGAAATTATTATTGAGCGTCCTTCGGAAGTTATTAGAGCTTTAACTTCTAATCAGTCTGTATTTACTGCCCGTGATCTTGAGCGTTTTGTTATGGCTCATACTGACAGTCAAGAACAATATCTTAAAGCCTATGAAGCTGTAATGACTTGTCCTGATATGGCAATGTTGTTTGGGAAAGATAAGGTTGTATTCTCATCAAAAGAATTGGTCGGAATTGAAGATTCTATTACTGCATTTATCTACAATGCCAATGAGCAAAGTCGAGTACAGAAGCCATTTAATTTAACTGAAAAATTCACTTTAAATGCTGTAAAAATTGCTGATAAAAGAACATTCAATAGAGAGCAAGAAGCAGCCTATTATACTTTGACTTCTACTGATCGAATCTCATTGCTAAATGGTTCGGCTGGTACTGGTAAGTCTTATGTTCTTAGTGCTGTTTCTGAAGCCTTCAAAACTTCAGATTATAAAGTTCATGGTATTGCTTTGCAGGCAATTACAGCTAGAGCTATTTCTGACGATTGTAATATTCCAAGCAGTACAATTGCTTCATTCCTTGCCCGATATGAAAGTGGTAATTTTGAGATCAATAATAAGACTGTCTTGATCTTAGATGAAGCGGGGATGGTCGGCTCAAGAGACATGCAAAAACTTCTCATGATCGTAGAGAAGCATGATGCTCAAATAAAACTTGTTGGTGATAGTTATCAGTTAAGTGCTGTTAGTGCTGGTTCTGCTTTTGCTCATATTCAAGATAACCTTGATAAGAAAAATATTGCTTCATTAGAAAATATACAACGACAAAAATATGCGAAGGAATCAGAGAAAATGATTGAAGCATCTAAGTTGTTATCTAAGCATGAAGTTGACAAAGCATTAGATATTTATAAGACCATTAATGCTGTTAATGAATATGAATCTCACGATCTAGCACTAGCCAAAACTATTAAATCTTGGAGTGAAGATTCTAGCGAAAATAAGTTAATGCTTGCTCATTCAAATAATGATGTGAATGAATTAAACCGCATGGCAAGAAATGTATTAATTAAAAATGGTCAACTTTCTGCTACTGGTAATCATGTTAAAACTGCTTTCGGTGATATTGAAATTACTGTCGGAGAAAAAATTGTATTTAAGCAGAATGATTCAAAATTAAAAGTTAGCAATGGTGAAACAGCAAAAGTAATCGGTTTTGAAAAAGATAATCTTAATAACATTAAATTTATGATGGTTCAGTCAGATAGAAATAATGAGATCATTAAAGTAGATTTAAATGAATACAACCAATTTAAATATGGTTATGCAAATACTATTCACTCATCACAAGGTATGACTGTTGATAATGCCTATATTGTGGCGAGTGAGAACATGAATGCTAATTTAACTTATGTTGCTTTGACCCGACATAAACATAATGTCGAAATTAATTATTCTGCTATGTCGTTTACCACGAATGAAAAAGAATTCGTTAAACGTCCAGATGGGAAAATCTCATATGATCAGAATTACAATCCTGTTGAAAAAGAAGTTACACCTTTTGAAAACTTCAAAAAAGTTCTAGGACGATCAGAAAAGAAAGAATTTTCTACAGACTTCACTTTAGTAGACAAGCAAGAAAAATTGATCAAAGCATATCTGCAAGATCACCGCCACCATATTGAAGATAAGCGGGAGATATACGGAATTAACTCGAAGATACATGCTTTAACTTCAGAGAATCGTACATTCACGAAGGAAGAAATTGTTACCGAGGTTCGTGCGAATCTTAAATCTAAATCTATTTTAGGTGATGAGATCGGTAGCATTAGAGGTATGAAAATTGCAAAAGGTGAGCTTCTCAAACTTGAGGAAGGGTTACAGATCAAGACTGGATTCTTTAAGAAAGAAACCTTTGAGAAGGGAACAGAATTAAAGGTTCTTGATGCCTACAAGATGAAAGATAAACCAATGATTAAAGCTCGAATCAATGATATGGAATATGAGATTCCATTTGAAAAACTTTCTGTTAAGTATTCAGATCGGTACTTCACAGAGTTTAAAGATCAGAGCGCACACCGTTTTACTGCCCGCAATAAAACTGAAGTTTATAGCGAGTACCGTGAGCAGTTATTGAAGCAAAAGATTACTGCACCGGAAGAAAATTTGAATGCTCCTAATCACAAGATGAAGCTGCAAAGCAATCTTAATACTACCCCTAGAAATACACCTAGAATCTAACTTCACCTGGCATAAGCAAGTGAAAATAACAAACCATAAAAGACTTTTTAATGAGTAAAGATGATCATGATAAATTTGTATTATTCCTGATAGTTGTAGGCTTTATCGTGTTAGTTGTTTGCGGTCTTGCGTGGCAGGGAGCAGGCATCTTTAACTTGCCTTTCACAGTGATGCTATGGACTATCATTAGATTAATTATCGTGGTATCGCTTGTATTTATTACTGGAAAATTCGGTCTATCAAGAGAGTTTACTTTCCCCGCAGCAGCAGTAGGTTTAGCTTTTAGTTTATTCCCTGTCCTTGATCATATTGCGTTAGGTTATTCTGCTAAAAATTTCTATGAAACCACTAATTTTATGGGGCAAACGGTTCGGGAATTTGGTGCCAGTAAAATTACGGTCTGGTGGGGTTCGATTTATGCCAAAATAGCCTATGCTAGCCTTGCAGGTTTAATTGGATATGGTGTTAAGGTCGCCACTGATGATTAAAAAAGAAAAACCAACTTGAAGTTGGTTTTTTTGGCACTGTTGCAAATAGAGATTTGAGTCGATGATGTTCCCTTTAAAAAGTACTTAGAGACCGAAAACCCTGTTGATTAGACACACTTCACCCTGAGGCTGACCATAATAAAATGACGATGCTTGTCC
>NZ_JACASN010000071.1:0-3385 GCF_013390985.1 Acinetobacter sp. Swhac1
GCCTATTTAAGTGATGTGCTGAAAAGGCTGCCGACACATAAAGTGACCCAGATTGAAGAGTTACTGCCACACTGCTGGAAACCTAAATCGAATTAAAAAATAGGTATGGGATTCAGCGGACGCTTACATAAAAAAGGGACAGATAGCTCAAGTTTAAATTAACCTTGAAGCCTCTATCCCATGATAGATACAAGCTTAATAATGTAACCCATGTTACGTGAATATTAAGCGAGGTGTTTGCAGTTAAAAACAACTATATTATGTTTTATGTTAATGCACAAATGATTTTTTATGATTAACTTTTATCAATCCAATCAGCCACTTGCTGAACTTCGGGGCGTAAATATTGCAAGTGCGTAGTTTCTAAATAATGAATTGCTGTAACCCCTTTAGGCACATGGTTTGTCAGCAATTCAACCTTGTTTAAATCAATACCACAATGCGCCACTCCTATTGTGGTAAACGTCCGTCTAAGGTCATGTGCTGTAATTGGTGTTCCAGCAACTTCACTCATACGTTTCAATGAATCTCTAGGGTCAATAATGTGTCCTGACTTTGACCATGAAGCAAAAACAAAAGGTGAACTCTCTGTTCTAGGTCTAGCTTTGAGCAGCTCTATTGCTTGAGTTGATAAGGGTAAATAGACAGGATTGTGGTTTTTAGGGTCGGGTATATGCCACCATGCTTCCTCTAAATTAACTCTATCCCAAGTTAAAGAACGAGCTTCGCCTAATCGTGCGCCTGTGAGCATTAGGAAAATAATTAAATCAATGCTTGCTAGAGTTTCACGGTTAAAAGCAGTTTCCCTTGTTGACCACAGGTATTTCCAAACATCATTTACCTTAGAATCAGGAATACGACTGGTACGAGGTTTTAATTTCACCATTTTCTTTTTAAGAATATTTACAGGGTTTTCCTGAATTAATGGTGTGCCATCTTCCTTTCTATATTCATCGATTGCGTAATTAATTAATGCTCTTAATACGCTGAATGCTTGATTAGCTTGGGCAGGTGCAGGGGCATTACCACGTAAACCATGTTCTTTAAGTTGGTTGTAGCGTTTATTCACATCCTCACGGTTTATGGCTGCAATAGGAGTATCCTGCCATGCTTCAAAACTTGTGGTCACATGTCTACGAATTTCACTTTGCGAACTTGCTTTAAGCGACCTGTCTTTAATGTAAGAGTCGCAGACTTCGCGTAACGTAATAGACATTAATGCATGTGCTTTTGCCTGCGCTGTTGGGCTTGTACCCATGCGCATTGTGCGTAAATGCTCGCGGGCAATGTCACGTGCTTGGTCAGGGGCAAAGACACCATACTGCCCGATAGTAATGCGCTCAGAGCGACCATTAACACGGTTTTGCACAATAAAGCTAACACGACCTTTAGGGGTAACTCGAATACCGAAACCTTTTAATTCAGTATCCCATTCAAATTTATCTTTGTTGATTGGTGCAGGGTATTTGTCGATGAAGCTCTTAGTCAACTTAGGCATGATAGAACTCCTCACCGACATTGTAGTTGGCGATAAATGTAGTATGATTCATTTGTTGTTTCCTAGTAGGGATATAACCACAGGCAAGGACTATTGGCGTAGTCGCTTGCCTTTTTTGCACTGTAACTCGTAAGCAATTTGTAAGCGATACAGGGAAAGCATAAACAAGCTACATAAAACAAAATATAGCTTCAAGGCATTGTTTTGTAAAGGAATGTATGGCTTACTAAATGTTAATAAAGCCCAGTAAAGTGTAAGTCCCAATAACTTGAAAACCGACGAGGGTGTGAGTCCTCCGTGAGTTCGAATCTCACCGCTTCCGCCAAATTCAAGTTTCTGACACTGTTTAACACTGTATAAGTTTTTGATTTATAAGGTTAAATTTGGAAATTTACAATATGACAAGCCGTGACGCACTATACCAATCGGCAGTTATAAAGTAGTAAAAAATGCAGTAAGATTATTCTTTACTGCATTTTTTATGTCTGAATTATGGCGACTCGTGGAATTAACAAGCTTAGTGCTTTACAGGTTAAAAAAGCTAAACCCGATCCTGACAAGATGTATAAGCTGTCAGATGGGGGAAATCTGTATCTGCGTATTGATCAGAGCGGTAGCAAGTACTGGATCTTCAATTACACACGTCCATTCTTAGGCAAGCGTAATGATTTATCTTTGGGGACTTACCCTGAAGTTTCGTTAGATGATGCTCGTACTATTCGTGATGAATATAAGAAACTTATCAAGCAGGGTATTGATCCAGCAATGGAGCGGATTGAAACCAAGTCTCAGAAACAGAAAGAAGCAGAAAACACCTTTCGTATCGTTGCTGAAGCATGGCTGTATAAACGTGAGCTAGAGCAAAAACAAGATGAAGAGACGATCCGTCGTTTAAAGCATGATGTCTATCCCTACGTTGGTGATTTAACCTTTCCACAGCTTACCCTAGAAATCCTTGAGATTAAGGTCTTTAAGCGCATCATTGAGCGTGGTGCTCTGTCTGTTGCCAAACGCCTTAAATCAGACCTGAACCAAATCTTTAAATCAGCACGTAAGAAAAAGCTGATCCAATATAATCCAATTGAAGATATTGAATTACCAAAACCACAAGGTGGAAACTTTGCAGCCGTGACAGAAGAGCAAGACCTAGCTCCAATGCTAAATAAGATTTGGAACTACTCTAAGCTTTATACACGCTGTTTACTGACCACGCAGGTGGCGTTAAAAATCTCTGTGCTGACCTTTCAGCGACCTGGGGAGATTCGCAAGCTGAAAAAGGAATATTTCTATCATGAAGAGCGTTGCTTTAAATTTACAGCCAGTAAAACCAAGCAACTTCATATTGTGCCATTGTCAGATCAAGCCTTTGACTTGATTGAGTCAATTATTGATCTGCATCCATACAGCGAATACATCTTTGTGGGGCGGGATGGTAAAACCTTTATTTCTGACAATACCATCAACTCCGCTTTAAAACGCTTGGGCTATGGTGGTGAACAGACAGCACATGGCTTTAGGGCAACTGCACGTACCATGCTGGATGAAATTCTGGAGCAGCGTGTGGACTTCATTGAACATCAACTGGCGCATAAGGTAAAAGACAACAATGGTACAGCTTACAACCGAACCAAGTTTCTGAATAAACGCCAAGAGATGATGCAGGAATGGGCTGATTATTTGGAGTCCCTGCTTGAGCCTATATGATAATCAGCAAGAAGAAAGCCTGTCATGTGAGACAGGCTATTTCAATTTATGCAGCTTTGTCAACGGCATTCTAAAATTGACCCCTTTCACCTTACAAATGGCAAAGTAAAATTGACCCCTTTGATCTCGTATTAAATTTCAACCTGGGGCTGAATCCCAATTCTTTTTTTATCCTTCAAACGA
>NZ_JACASN010000072.1:0-3253 GCF_013390985.1 Acinetobacter sp. Swhac1
TACCTTCAGAAAGCCAGAGAATAGTTTGGGCACGTTGTCTTTCACGCCAATGTTTTGCATGCTTGGCCAGAAAAATGAGTCGTTCTCGCTGTTCTAAACTAAGTGGTACAGAAACAATTCGAGGCATATGTGAACATCTGTTAACTAAAAAAACTTTTTCGCATGATTAGTTATTTTTGTCAACTTATTTTCTTTTGCTTATTACTATATTCTGGTGCATGGAGTTTTAAGGCTGCAGAATGTCCGCCATTAAATCGAGACGTATTCTTTGTCTTTCCAACATATACGAGCTCTTCGCCAGAATCATCCAAACAAGAAATTAAATAAATTGGTAATGATGGAAAAGGTGTATATCACACCCAAAATCTGCCACCCATTTCACTTTAAAATCTAATATAAAAGCTTATTTTCAATAAAAAACACATCATAATACCCCCTTGCCTTTTAACCACAAAAATATTGAAGTTATTATTTAGAAGCAATTAATAGAAAAATAAACAAATCTTTTTTAAACAAGCTACTAATAAAAATATCTCCATCGAAAATAAAGTATAAAAATTCAAAAACCATTTAATAAAGTATCAATAGAGTTAAAATACATATAGCTTACTTTTAATTTTAAAGAGGAATACAAGAAATAATTTCTTGTATTCCTGTTATAAGATTGGGAGAACCAAGTTGATAATTTCACCCATTTCTTTGGATCTATTAATTTAAGTTTCGACTTTACTTATTTGAGCTTAGCCATTTGGTCGAGTCACAATCGGGAAAATTGAATCTGGACGTTTAAACATTGCAAAGAATTTTCCAATTTTCAGTGGATTACCTTTGACTTTACTGTCTTTAGAAAGCAGGACTTTTACCCCTTCTATTTGACCTGTAATCATTTTTAGATATAAGGGCTTGGTTAAGGTTAATGTAGGGCAATCCAATGCCAAATCTTTACTTTCATCATAACGCTTAAACTGCATGACTGAGTTTTCAACCCATAATGAAAAATGCTCTTTGGTATCCGACAAAACCAGATTGATACACTGGTTTTCATTTTTTAAATTTTCCACATCTAAATTTGTCGCCATAGCTTCAAGAAATCTTTCAGTTGGTGTATGAATCAATAAATCACTCGGATCAGAAGTATTTTGTAGGGGTACATTATTTTGTAGCTCTTGAGCGCCCACCAAAAAGAAATTACGCCAAGTTGAAGCCTCAGCAGCATAGCCCAATTGACGATAAGTATTCGCCAATAAGTCTTTTGCTTGTTGGTTTTGAGGGTTATTCAACACAATATGTTTTAAAATCTCGGCAGCCCATCTATAGTCAGCTTGAGCGTAGGCATCCCGCGCATTTTTCAATGCATTGTTCTCCCCACCTGCTAACTCAATATATTTTTTTGCAACAGCTTTAGGGGGTAATGGATCTAAATTGGAAGGATGGGCATCGAACCATCCCATATAATATTGGTATACTGCTTTTACATTATGTTTTAGGGTTCCATAATAGCCATGAGCATATAGTTTTTGATCAAGTGCCGCTGGAAGCTTAATTTTTTCGGCAATTTCAGCGCCATTAAAACCAGAGTTCATATATCTCACCGTCTGATCATGCGTGAACTTATAAACATCTCGCTGGGTTTTAATAAAATCTTGAATATTGTCATTGCCCCAGACAGGCCAATGATGCTGTGCAATCAATACATCGGATGCTTTGGCATGCTGCATTGCTTGGTCTAGATAGCCCACCCATTTTAAGGCATCACGGACTTTAGCACCCCGAAGGGTATAAAGATTATGCATGGTATGAGATAGAATTTCTGCGCCGTTATAAAGTTTCAATGATGGGATAGAGAACGTTAATTCTGCTGGTGCTTCTGAACCCGGCACGTTATAAAACACAAAATCCAAGCCATCAACCGTCATTTTCTGTTCTGGTTGAGTGATCAGTTGTGTAGGCTCAAGGATGCCCATTTTTCCCACAGCAACAGCCTTACCTAAACCTGTATCCACCAATCCTTCCGCATTTTTAGGTAGAAAAGTTCCATACATATAAGTCGCACGACGTATCATGGCTGAACCTGCCATCACATTTTCACTGGTCGCTTCTTCCATAAAGCCTTTTGGCGCAATAATTGGAGTTTTTCTAGCGTTAATTTCTTCGCTAGAAAGAACGCCTAATGCACCACCAAAATGATCGATATGGCTATGGGTAAAGATAATGGCTGAAATTTTTTGCTCACCTAAATGCTGTCTAGCAAATTTAAGTGCTGCTTCAGCCGTTTCTTTAGAGGTTAATGTATCCACAATAATCCAGCCAGTATCACCCTGAATGATGGTCATATTTGCCAAATCAAAACCACGAATTTGCCAAACTCGATCTGTTACTTTAAATAGCCCAACATTGTTGTTTAATTTTGCTTGTCGCCATAGAGTGGGATTAACGGTATTTGGTGCTTGATCTTGTAAAAAACTAAATGCATCAAAATCCCAGATAACATTGCCTTTCTCACTTTTAATTTGACCTGTTGGCTTGGCAATAAAGCCCTTTTGAGCCTGATTAAACTCAGTCATATCCTCTAAGTTATACTTCGCCTTATATGTATTATTTGATTCAATGACCGCTTTTTCTACTACAGTATTTGCTGCAAAAACAGAAAATGGCAGAATAAGCATCAATGAAACTGTTAAAAACTTAATTTTCATCTTCTTTCCTTTTTTTAAATAGAGGTGGTCCCACATGTTTGAACAACTAAAAGCTTATTTATAAGTGATACTCTGCTCTAGTTAAGCTACCTTATTTTGTTGTGGTAGCTGGTCATAGTAAAACTCATCTGGAGTCATTTTGTCCAGACTCGAATGAGGTCGTTTCAAATTATAAAATTCAAAATATGCGTTTAATTGCTTCTTCGCATCCAAAACATTGCTGTAGGCTTTGAGATACACCTCTTCATATTTAACGCTCCGCCATAATCGTTCAACCATCACATTATCAACCCATCGACCTTTACCATCCATGCTGATTTGGATGTCATTTGATTTCAATACCACTCTTAAAGAGTGGTAGTTGTATCTAGCACTAAAAAAGAATAATTAAAAGTTAAAATTAATTCATATTTTTTTGCTCCTTAATACCCATACGCGCCAACTTAAGCCATGTTGATGATATTTCATACACTCTGGTGCCTCCTAAATAACATTGAAATATCATCTGTAAATCGTTGTAATTTCCTCTTCCTAGGCCGCTCCGACATACTTTTAAT
>NZ_JACASN010000073.1:0-3161 GCF_013390985.1 Acinetobacter sp. Swhac1
GGACAAGCATCGTCATTTTATTATGGTCAGCCTCAGGGTGAAGTGTGTCTAATCAACAGGGTTTTCGGTCTCTAAGTACTTTTTAAAGGGAACATCATCGACTCAAATCTCTATTTGCAACAGTGCCTTTATAATGACTTTATATATTCAAGCTTGTTGATGATAGGTCATATTTTAAAAATCCATAAATATGACCTATCGATTTTAGAAAAGAAAGAATGATTTAGAAGCGGTAACGAACCCCAGCTTCAAGCGAGCGTTCTGGACCTACATAAATTCCCTGACGCAAGCTGGCAATATAACGCTTGTCCGCCAGGTTTTTCACTGCACCATAGAATTCAACTTGATCATTAAGCGTATAACGTGTAGTCAAATCAACTGTCGTATAGCCATTGATTTTGCCCGTGAAAAAGCCAGATGTGTTTTCTACAATTGGTTTTGTATTCAATTCATCGGTAAATTGTGAACCCGTATAATTCGCACTTAATTGCGTACGTAAACCTGCATAGGTATAACCTAAACCTAGGTTTGCTACCCACTCTGGTGTATACGGAACACGATCACCATCTCTTGATTTAAGCGTACCGTTTTTATTATATCGGTCGCCCTTAAACTGAGCATCGATTACCCAAGTCAGATTAGCGAATACATCAAATCCGTTGTCCAATTCTAGATTAACCGCGCCTTCCAGACCTTGGTTATAGGTTTTACCGCCATTTGTATTTTGAAAGTCAGAATTACTGTTCGCTGGAATAATCTGGTTATCAAAGTCCATACGGAAAGCAGTCACTTCATAGCGCAAAGCATCTTGTTGACCTCTTAAACCCAATTCCCAACTCACGGCAGTTTCCGCATCCAATTTTTGGTCTTGCAGGCTACTCAGTGAATCACCATTCAATGCTGGGGAAAATGCTTTATAGACACTACCATACAGCTGCACAGCTGGATCGAGTTGGAATGTCATACCCAGTCCAGGCATCACTTCAGTATTTGAAGTCTCAACCGATGCACTCGTTTTCTTATCCTCACGTTGCTGCTCATAATGTTCAATACGAACACCCGGTGTCACCGACAGTTGGTCGGTAATATCGAAACGGTTTTGGGCATACAACGCGACACTTTTAGCAGAATCTTGGACATCCTTATCGACCGTGCCGGTACGTGGCGTTGCACGAGTTGCCTTAATGGTGACATCATCCATTTTTTCATTCATCAGGCGTAAGCCAATTTCTGCCTCACCTGGAATATTAAATAAAGTATGTTTTGCCACTAAGCGGGTTTCAGCACCGATACGTTCAAATGCACGATTATTGCCATTCAATGTATCCTTATATATCCACTGGCCTGCAGCTTTTGATGCAGATCCATCAACATCATAACGCCAGTAATCACGATTCATTTCACTCCAATAAAATAATGTTTGAAGCTCCATGTCATCATTTATATTCCAGCGGTGATTAACATCGAAAGAATTACGTTCCGTTAAGAACCAGTCATCTGGTGCAGGGTTGCTCTCTTTCTCATTTTGATATTCGCCCAGGAACTGCCCACGATAAGAGATGTTGGCATCATTCTCATAATGGGTGAATTTCACACCTAACCATTGATTATCACCAATTGCTGTGCCCGCCTTAATGACAGCATCTTTCATTTCATAGCCCTTGTCCATGAAACCGTCACTTTTTGCCCAGCTTAAAATAGCGCCAACGTTACTGTCTTTGTTTGGAGAACTACCTCCTAATTCAACTGTTGTTTTATACGTATCCCAAGAGCCAACCGATACATCAACCAGAGCACCATCTTCCGGTTGCTTCGTCCGGTAATTGATTACCCCCCCAATATTCAGTGGACCATAACGTAAAGCTGAAGAACCTTTCATCACTTCAATACTATCCATGCGTTGTACACGTGGATTGTAATAGCGGCCATTTCCAACAAATAGACCAGGAGCTACAGGCACACCATCTTCTAAAATTAAAGTTTTATAATCAGCTGAGCTGATACCTCGCATACCAATATTGGCAACTACAGCAGACTCTTCCTCAGGTTTCACATAGACACCGGAAACACGTTTTAAGATATCTTCTGTAGATGTTGGAATAACCTGTTTAATTTGCTCTTGGTCTACGATCACCGCTGCACCCGGAATCTTCGAAACAGCGTCCTCCTGTGAGCCAATCACCTGAATTGTAGGCAAAACCATACTTTTTTGTTCTTGCTCAGGGGCTGCATATAAATTAGGCACAAAACTACTGAATAATAATCCGCTCATGACGATTGGATTTTTCAAAAAGTAACGTTTTTCCATGTTTACCTCTGTCTAAAAGATCGGGTTGGCAATCGATTTGTAGATAAATTAACTTACAAAACAATTAAATTGCAATACAAATAAAAACAATTATCACTTATATTTAACAAGCTATTATCTTTTAGAAGAAATAGGTCTTAATAAAACGATTATTTTTCTAAAATTTATTCTGGTTTTTAACTTTGTTTTATTAATTGTCTGACTTAAAAAATGGAAGGCATCTTTAAGGTCACGACTGTGCTATCCAAATAAATGCTATAGCAATCATAAATGATCAGTATTGAAGAAATTTTTGGTTTATAAATTACAAACGCCTTTATTGATGAGTGGAATGTGCTAATTTTTCATGAAAAGGAACTGTTTAACCCGCTCTTTTTGGCACTGTTGCAAATAACCACGAATGGTAAGCTGAAGACTGTTCTAGCTAAAGGTGCAGCATATGAATCCTTTCCATAGTCGGCATTTTCAGGGCGAAATCATTCTTTGGGCTGTGCGCTGGTATTGTAAACATGGCATTAGCTATCGTGAACTGCAGGAAATGCTGGCCGAACGGGGTGTGAATGTTGATCACACGACTATTTACCGTTGGGTTCAACGTTATGCTCCTGAAATAGAAAAACGTTTACGCTGGTATTGGCGTAATCCTACAGATCTGAGCTCGTGGCATATTGATGAAACCTATGTAAAAGTGAATGGACGATGGTCTTATCTGTATCGTGCAGTCGATTGTCAACGGCATTCTAAAATTGACCCCTTTCACCTTACAAATGGCAAAGTAAAATTGACCCCTTTGATCTCGTATTAAATTTCAACCTGGGGCTGAATCCCAATTCTTTTTTTATCCTTCAAACGA
>NZ_JACASN010000074.1:0-3067 GCF_013390985.1 Acinetobacter sp. Swhac1
TGCCTGTTTCAAGATGGACATGATCTGACTGTCAGTAAATTTAGATGTTTTCATGCAGAATCTCCTGCTCGTATCTTAAGAGAAAATTCTACTTTTAGATCCTATTATTTTTAGGGGGGATTACCATATCTATGAAATTTGTAAATTCATCTTTAAATAAAATAATTTAAATAAAACTAAACCTCTTGCGAAAGTAAAAACCACCTCAATATAAATTTCATGAGATATCAGAAATTAAATCGTTTTTCAGATTCTGAATTCAAACGCTTGGTTGGCGTACCTCGACAAGTTTTTACTGAAATGGTCGAGGTTTTAGAAAAAGCAGAATCACTCAAAAAGAAATCAGGTCGTCCTCATACTTTAGATATAGAGGATCAGTTGTTATTAACTCTCAATTACTTACGGAACTACAGCACTCAACTGGAATTAGCGGCAAATTACCATATCGCTGAAAGTAATGTGAATCGAACCATTAAAAAGGTTGAAGATGCATTGATGAAATCAAGACGTTTTACTCTGCCAAAACGAAGCATTACCACAGCAGACGAACACTTTAACTGGGTCATTATTGATGCGACAGAATGTTCAATAGAACGTCCGAAAAAAAAATCAGAGTAAGTTCTACAGTGGTAAAAAGAAGAAACATACGCTAAAAGCACAAGTGATCTATCATCCGAACAGCAAACAAATCATAGGGCTAGATATATCGAATGGCAGTCAGCATGATATTAAATTGGCAAGAAAAACGGTTAAGAAATTCAAACATTGTGAATATGTTATGACCGATTTAGGGTACTACGGATTAGAGCAGGATGGTTTTAAATTATTGATGCCCATAAAGAAAAAGAAGAATTCCCCCTTATTTAAGGCTGAGAAAAAGTACAATAGAATGATTGGAAAAATACGAGTTGTGATCGAACATATCAATAGTCAATTGAAAAGATTTAGAATATTAAGTGAACGCTATCGAAATAGACGGAAAAGATTCGGTTTACGCATTAATTTAATCGCTGCATTGGTAAACCGGATAAACTTGCAATAATGACTTTCGCAAGAGATCTACTATTGTTAAAATAAAGTTATATAAATTTTTAAAGTATTGATAGTGAGTAGTTATGAGTCTTTTTTATGAAAACTTTAGAGATTTTGAAGATGCTGGTAAAGCCATTTTAGAGTATTTACATAATCACTTAGGTTTTAATTTATGGATGATTACTCGTACAGAAGGTAATGATTGGATAGTTCTTCAAGCTAAAGACAGTGGATATGGAGTAAAAGCAGGACAAGTTTTTAATTGGACTGATTCATATTGTTCTAAGATGGTACTAGGCAAGGGGCCACGTATAGCACATGATTCAAAAAAAATTCCATTATATGAAGAGGCTGGAATTAATAAGGTAGTGGATATAAATGCATATATAGGTCAACCTTTATTGAATGAAGATGGCTCTGTTTTCGGTACATTATGTGCTATTGATCCATCAGTACAGCCTAAAAGTATAGAACAATATAGTGATTTATTAGAATTGTTTAGTTTATTACTCAGTCGAATTTTACAGAACGAAATTAAAATAAATGAACAAAAAAGAATTAGCGAAAAACTTGAAATGGAGTCGCTAACAGATCACTTAACAGGAGCTTTCAATCGTCGTGCTTGGGATAAACTTTTAGATTTAGAAGAAAGTCGGTGTAAAATTTACGGACACTCAACAACAATTATTGTCATAGATTTAAATGATTTAAAATATATAAATGATAAATTTGGTCATTTAAAAGGTGATCAGATGATTCAAGAAACAGTCCAAATTATCAAAAGAACTGTGCGCTCTAATGATTTAGTTGCACGTTTAGGAGGAGATGAGTTTGGTATTTTAAATATTGAAACTAACTTAGAAAATACTCAAAAACTAGCAAATCGAATTTCAGAATCCTTAAAACAGGCTGGAATTAATGCTGCTATTGGTGTTGCAGCACGTCAACCAGGGACGGATTTACAACAAACAGTAGTTGAAGCAGATAAGCAAATGTATAGACATAAACGTCAAATCAAAGATATGTCTCAATAAGGTAATAAAATTAAGTTTTCCTACAATTAACATAATGGTGGTTATACGCAATACACTTGTATATTAATATAAATATCAGATACTTAATAAAACCTTAAAAAGCCAAAAATGCAAAAAAAGCCGATTTTGAAACAAATCGGCTTTTTTATGAGCAGTTTTGATATTTTTTGCCAATAAAAATTGGCTAAATTTTGCAAAATTTACAATTTTGTATTAACATTTTTATATTAACAAAAAGCGATACAACTATGGAAATTGAGTTTTCATGGGATGAGCATAAAGCAGATACAAACCTCAAAAAACATGGTGTAGCTTTCGAAGATGCAACTTTGGTTTTTTATGATGCCTATGCCGTCTTCAAACAGGATCGCTTTGAAAATGGTGAATATCGTTGGCAAGCGATAGGTATGGTACATGGGCAAGCTGTTTTATTGGTGGCCCACACAGTACAAGACCATAATGGGATGGATCATATCCGCATTATTTCGGCACGACAGGCAGAGAAAAAAGAGAGGAAACAGTATGAGCAAAACCGTTACTTACAAAATGGATTTGAATAATCCTCCTGTTTTGTCTGAAGAACAAAAGGCAAGACTGGAAGCATTAGCTAAACGTCCAGACAGTGAAATCGATTTTTCAGATATTCCTGAACTTGATGACAGCTTCTGGAAAAATGCAGTGCAAAATCCATTTTACAAGCCGACTAAACAAGTAACTACGGTTCGCATCGATGCAGATGTCATGCAGTGGCTAAAAGCCCAAGGCAAAGGCTATCAAACACGAATGAATAAAATTTTACGGGATGCCATGCTTAAAGAATTAAAAAATCATCAATAAAAATGGGAGCTTAGGCTCCCATTTTTGTGTTATTCCTAAGTAGAAATGTCCTACCTAATAACCAAATAGAAATGTCCTATATGGACAATTCCAAGTCAAGCACAGGATTTAGATTTCGTTCTTTGATTGCTATTTTCTGTGCACGTCTGCTTGGCATCTTTTGA